>NZ_JAVJNP010000230.1:0-8251 GCF_040217205.1 Coleofasciculus sp. A1-SPW-01
TGCACAAGACCGAAACCCTTGGCTACCAAAGCTTTGAGTAGCATGAACATTGGCTCATCTTCAAAGAAAAAGGATAAAACCCTTTCATACCTTTGCACCATTCATTATCAGGGAAAATGTATCATTGCTTCCCCCGCTCCCTCTGCTTCCCCTGCTTCCCCTGCTCCCTAAGCTGTCATGCATTTAGATTGGGTATTAGTAGCGAGCAAGATGCAAAGCCTTCGGCATGGCTTCGCTTAACGCACTACAAGGCTTTCGCCGTTATTGATATTAAGGTTTAAATGCCAAACAGCTTACCCCCACCACAATACTTATTCAGCAGCCCCCAAGTAGGTGTAGCCCTTGGGGATGAGGCGGGAGCATTGTCATGAAAAACTAACAAAAAAACGGTTTCTCTGCCATTAGAAATAATCTGTACGATTAACTACATTTATGGTTAAAATAAAATAAATAATTAATTAAGCTGCCCGCTTCAGCCAAATCTAAACAGGATTCCAGCTATCCCAAAACTGCATATATATTTGGAGAACACCGTCCATGCCCATTAAAATTCAAGTTGAGAGTAATCACTTCGAGGAAAAATGCCGTTGCAATTTGTGCGGTAACATTTTTTTCCCGCTAGAGGTGGTGGCAAGAGCGTATCGGGAATCTGGCGAATATGTTAGTGATGTTTGCCCGGAGTGCCTTGCTACTGGTACAGAGGGAATTAGTAACCGAATGCGCCAACGAGCAGACTACCTGCGATCGCTAGCGGTTGAGTTAGAACAACTGGCGAGAAGTGATATTGAATCCCCGAGTCTATCTCAATTCAATATTGCTAACCAGCTTGAGAAAGCCATGCGCTGATCTGCTGTTGATGTAAAGTAGCATTTATTTGATATAGAGACGTAGCAGGCTACGTCTCTACATAACGTCTCTACATAATAGACGGTGCAATTCTAACGCTGCCAAATGACTATCCCAGAACCGACTACTGGACTCCGCGCCAATAGACTTCCATCAGAATTAGTGATTTCCAGTTTGCTCAACTCCAAGTCTTGAGAGCGACGCCAAATTTCACTCGCTAATTGCTGTTGCTCCTGTTCATCCAATTTATACCAGCCATCACTCATCGTGACAATCAGACGGTTACCCTGAAAGTTAGCTTGAATGGATTGAATCAATCCATTCGCATACTGAGCCGTAATTTCAGCCACTTGGTCTTGAATCGCCGTAATCAGACGTTGTTCTGGGGTAAGTTCTAGGGGAGAGGAATTAGGTTCTGGAGTTTCTGAAAATTCAGGTGCGGCTAATTCGGCAGGTGCAGGGATGGGTTCGGGTTTGACTTCTTTGGCTAACTGTGTTGGTGTCTCTGGCGTTATGGCGACTGCCGTCACCATTATGACCACAATAAACGCCGCGATCGCGCCCGTCAATCCCCAATCTGATAGCTTTTGATTCCAAGCTTCGGGTAACAGAGAGCGGATTGCTGCCAAAATACTATCCCACACCTTCTCAACGGTTTCAAAGCTGGGATAGAGCCAATCCACCAGTTTAGACGGGCGAGTGGGTTTAGCCCTATTGGTTTCTTTAATGGATTCATCTACCTCTATAGGTTCCTGAGGCTTATACTGCTCTTTTGACATTTTTATTTCCCTACCCAGCAACGCCAATTGGCATAAAATGCGCTAGATTCTTCTTACAAAGTGCTGCTCCTACAGCACAAATTTAACATTTTTGCCCGTCTTGCTTCAGTCTCCATGACTGCTCTAGATCTATGAGTCTCAAACGCCGTCAATTTCTGATTTTGAGTGGTATTAGTTGTTTCGGGGTTATTGCTGTTGGCAGTAATCTCTTCGCCCGTCAAACGACTCAGACGAGTGATACCCATTCCCAGACTCCTGAACCAACACCCTCAACGGATACCCAGAACCAATTCACTCATCCTCCTCTGTTACGCTTTGTGTCTATTGCGGATACAGGCACAGGTGCCGCCGGACAATATGCTGTGGCAGAGGCAATGACTGCTTATTATCAACAGAATCCATACCCGTTGGTGATTCTGGCGGGTGACAATATTTATAACAAGGGCGAGATTGAAAAGGTAGAGGCAGTCTTTGAAAAACCCTATCAAGCCTTACTGGAAAATGGAGTGAAATTTCACGCTTGTCTGGGGAACCATGATATCCGCACCGCCAACGGTGATCCCCAAGTCCGTTATCCAGGTTTCAACATGCAGGGACGATACTATACCTTTCGCCGGGGATCAGTCCAATTTTGGGCGCTGGATACGAATGCCAATGCGGATTGGCAACGTCAGTTACCGTGGTTAGAACAGGAACTCAGCCGTAGCGATGCGCCCTGGAAGATTGTGTTTGGACATCATCAAATTTATTCATCGGGTCACTACGGATTGAATCAAAGGTTTATTGAAACCCTGACTCCCTTGTTTCAAAAATACGGCGTGCAACTCTATATTAATGGTCATGACCACCACTACGAACGGACTCTCCCGATTAATGGGACAACCTATTTAATTTGTGGTGCGGGTGCTGGAGTTCGCCCTGTCGGGCGTTCGCCATGGACTGCCCATTCTGCCTCACAGCTAAGTTTTGCAGCTTATGAAGTGTATAGCGATCGCATCCTAATTCGTGGTATTGATACAAAGGGTCAAATCTTTGATCAAGGGATGATATAGCAGTAGACACATCGATTAGGACTTTCGGCACCATTGTAGAGACGTTGCATGCAACGTCTCTACATAAATGATGTGTCCTAACAGCTATGGCGGTTGCTATACCAGCACTGCTGAGATAAACTCTATTCCCTGCACCTCTACCCATGGGATGATGTAGTATTGACACCTATTGGTGTGGGTGATCTACTCAATGCAGATGAAAAGCAAACTGATTCAGAAAATTATTGCCAGTGGACTTCTATTTGCGGCGTTGACTGCCCCAAGTCAGCAAATTGTGCAAGCGCAAGAACGCTCAACCTTTCTACTGAGGCTAAATTGTGTGGATACGGGGATCGGTAACTGGAGACGTCGAAGTGAAAACGTGGTGGTAAATAAAGCGGTTTACTCATCACGATTTTATATGGGTTCGGGCGATACGCGGGCATCATTGACCTGTAGACTGCAACCCAATGAAGAGGATGTTAACTTTCAGACTTTGCAATTAGCGTTTGGTATGCGCGATAACGACCAAGGTAGTCCCAGCGTTCTTGTTAATGTGTATATAGATGGGGTAGAGGCTGAATCTCGAACCGTTGTACCCGGAGGAGAACCTGCTGTTGTATCGCTGGATGTGAGCAACACGCAAAACGTTTCCCTGGAAGCCCGCTGTAATAGCAGTAGCAGATTTCAATATTGCGATCGCGTTTATTTCTGGGAAGCTTCCCTAGGGATTGCTCCCTAAGCGTCGGCGTCGGCTGGCGTAACCCCAGTTAACAGATCATCAAAGGTTACGCATTTAAGTTCTAGACGTGTCAGGGTACGTTTGTACAACGTCCATCTAAGGAGTTATTTGCTCAATTGCATGAGGCTTTTGCCGGACAAGCTCAACTGATCAGAGTATCATCAGCAGTATCAACAACAATTGCTGCTTTTTCATCCCGGTGTCATTTTATTGCCATCAGCCTACTATAAGCCATGAAAGTCAAGCGCCTGAAAATCAACTCGTTCCGTGGTATCGGCGATCTGACGCTGGAGTTCCATGAGACTGAACCGACAGTCTTGGTGGGGATCAACGGAACGGGAAAATCCAGTATTCTCGACTGTATCGCACTCCTGCTTTCCCATTTTGTGGCGGAACTTCAAGATCCGATTGGAACGGGACATTTTATTAACGAACAGGACATTACGGAAGAACGGAAAATTCCGCGACATTTTTTTAGTCAGGAAGATATCGCCAATGGCGCCCATCAAACCAAAAATGAGATCACGATTTCCCTGAGAGAACGGCAGATCAGTTGGTTTCTCTCATTATCCAATACCAAGGGACGACCCAGAGGCGGGAACATTCGAGAATTAGAAGGAATTTGTTTGCGAATTAAGAATCAGTTGCAAAACAATCTGAATGTGAATTTACCCGTCGTGGTTTACTATCCCGTCAACCGCCAGTTTTGCGACAAGGTTACCCAAGAAGCAACGAAATACTATTGGTCAAACCAACTAGCGATTTATGACCACGCATTAACGGGTGTGTCGATTAACTTTAGCAGCTTCTTTGAGTGGTTTAAGGATCTGGAGGATCTAGAAAACGAATGGCGTCGAGATAATCCCGAACACCGCGATATCCTCCTAGAAGCCATCCGACAAGCGATATCCTGTCTGTTACCCGGTTTTGCTAACTTGCGGGTGCGACGTGCCCCCTTACGGATGACAGTGACGAAACAAGGTCGAGAATTAGTCGTTAATCAACTATCAGAAGGTGAAAAAGGCTTACTCTCACTCGCCGCCGATTTAGCCAAACGATTAGCGATCGCGAATCCGGGGTTAGCGAATCCCCTAGAAGGGAGTGGTGTGGTTCTGATTGATGAGATTGAACTCCACCTGCATCCGAAATGGCAACATGAGATTGTACCAGCACTGACTCGCACTTTCCCCAACTGTCAGTTTATTGTAGCGACTCATTCACCCCAGGTGATTGCCAATGTGAACCCCCAACAGGTTTACCTTCTCCAAGCTATCCCCGATAGTGAAATGGGAGACACTCCGGTAATTATCGCCAAACATCCAGAACCCTCAATAAGTCAAGATAGCAATGCTTTGCTCCAAGAACTGATGGAGGTTTCGGTTAGCTAGAGACAGCGACAACCCTTAAGTCCAATATTCTGACCTGAGCGAAGGTTCAGGTGAGCGAAGGTTCAGGCGGCATGGGATAAATCGCCAGTCTACAGACACATCATTTTAGACTCTCCTAGAACTTAGGTTTTCCTGACATTTAAATCACCATTCGTAGGGGCACGATACTATCCATTGGTATCAACTTAAGGTCGAAAACCAATGCTGGTAAGGTTTTAAACTGTGGCTATCTACTCCTTGACATTTTCCCCCTCATCCCCTAACCCCAACTCCGGACCCCCCTCGTTCCCCCCTACAAGAGGGGGGAGGACAGAGGATGCGGGAGCTTTTGTTGCACGGGAGAAGGGGAACCGGACTCTCTTGCTCCCCTCTTGCTCCCCTCTCCCCGGCGTGGGAGAGGGGCTGGGGGTGAGGGGTTGAGCTTAAGTTGACACGGGTGGATACTATCGTGCCCTTACCATAAGTTGCCTTTGTGTGTAAGCTGGTTTTAACGAGCTTTGACCAGAATTAAATCATCTTCTTGCTTCACCTCATAACCAGCCAAGGAATCTTTAGCGGGTCCTTGAATGACTTCGCCATCAATTGCGAATTTAGAATCATGACAGGGACAGACAAATTCGGTTGGCTCGGCTTGCCATTTGACTGTACAGCCTGTGTGAGTACAGGTAGGATTTACCGCTATAATCGTGTTCGAGTCACCAGGATCACGCACGACTAAGATTGAACCGGCTGAAAATTTTTCGTTGAGGATTTCACCGTCTTGATCCAATTGAGCGACTGTACCCACCGACTCAAATCCATCCGCACGAGTAGTATTAGTTGTAGAGTTAGTTGTAGAGGTTGATTCCTCCGTTTTTGGCGAACAAGCAACCATGGCAACTGGCAAGTAACTAGCGATGCCACCAATACCCACCCAAGTTAGAAAGTCTCGACGATTCATAAGTCAAACAGTCTTTACGATAGCTATTTCTAATGATGTGAGGTTAAGCTTAAGGTAGAGACACAACCTTTGCGCCTCTACCACTATACCGCATCCGATTGCTTAATTTAATTCTTCCAACTATCCGTTAGCAATCATCACCCTAAACAACCTCCCCAAACAAATTTTGGGCAGTGCCACATTCTGGGCAATTTTCAAAGTTTAAATTATTGGTGGTAAATCCGCATTCAGGACAAACATAGAACACCATTTTAGCATCTTTCCAGTCTTCGAGGTTGTCTTTGGCTTGAGTGTAGTATTTAGCATGTTCAGTTTCAGCTTGTACGGCATAAGTAAAGGTTTGAACTGCCTCTTGATTGCCTTTTTGCTTCGCCTGCTCAATGAACTCCGGATACATGGTATCCCGCTCGTAGGATTCTCCGTTAATGGCTTCTTCCAGATTTTCTCGAGTGGATTTAACCTCTGGAGTTTCAATCGTTGCTTCCGGTTTGGCTCCAAGTTTGCGAATTACAGCCGCGTGATTAGCCGCATGTATAGCCTCAGCTTGGGCAGCCGCTTGGAAGAGACGAGCAACTTGTTGATAGCCCTCTGTTTCTGCTTTTTTCGCAAAAGCTAGATAACGAGCATGAGCATTGGATTCACCATTATAGGCAGCTTGGAGGTTTTTCAATGTCACTGCATCTGGGCTGGATGTTTCCTGAGAAACCTCTTGGGTTGTTACTGATGTTGACGGTTCAACCGTAGCAGTTGGGGGTTGCTGGGTGCAACCAACTAACACTAACATTCCTAGGGCGGCAATTGATACAAATTTAGCTGTTTTTTTGATTGGACGACTCATCGTTGCACTCTCCTCGTTATTAAATAGTTTTCTCTTTTATGTAGAAACGTGCCATGGCACTTATGTAGAGACGTGCCATGGCACGTCTTAAGTGGTAAGTTGGAACCGGAATCAGGATTTTATTATTTGCCTGTTTTGGGGGTAGATGGACGTTTTTTAAATAAACCTGTCATGCTCAACCCTGTCACTAACAACCCCACTAATCCCAACCCATTCAACAACGGATAGATGGTTTCAAGACCCAAAAATTTTAAGGTATGCAGTTGCATCAGAATCCTAGCGATCTCGTCTTGATGAAACCATTCGTCAAAAATGGTGTAACCCATGCCAGTAATCACGGTTAGAATTAACGGGAGACAGGTAGCGATCGCGATTAGGCGGTGGTATTTACGAAAGGTGCGTATCATGGACATCCCCTCCTCCATGGCTTGAGACTTCTGACGTTATCCATCACCATTTCCGGCTGTAGTTAAGACTTTAGGTGGAAAAGGTAAAGAACTCGGGTGGATACCACAGTTGTGCCAAGAAAAGTTGGGGAAAGTCGTTAACTCCCCCAATTACAGGTTTATCTTGGTTAGGCATTGTCCATTTCACCCTCCTTAGACTTGATCGCACGTTGACTGCGGTCTTCGAGCAGGTAATGGTACACTAAAGCCGCCGCACCACCACCAGCTAAGGGACCAAGCCAATAGAGCCAAATGTACTGGAGTCCCCCTCCCAATAAAGCTGGACCGAGATAACGAGCAGGGTTCATGGCGGCACCACTAATCGGTCCACCCGCCAGGATATCGAGGGTAACGGTTAACCCAATAAATAAACCGCCGACTTGGGGGGCACGTTTATCCATCGCTGTGCCAAAAACCACGAAGACGAGAAAGAAGGTGAGGATAAATTCCAGCACTAAGCCCATAATTGGAGTTTCTCCATTACCTAGTGCAGGTGTACCCATTTTAATTGCTTCCAGTGGCTCTAGGGGTATCGCTAACTTAATCAGACTGGCAGCAAAGATGGCTCCTAAACACTGAACAATAATATATCCCAAACCATCTTTGAGATTAATTTTGCCCGCCAACCAAGCGCCGAAGGTGACGGCTGGATTGAGATGACCCCCACTAATGGCGGCGGTAGCGCTAACCATGACAGCAATGGTCAAGCCGTGGGCTAGAGCAATGGCGACTAAATCGACATCTGTGTCACCTTTGATGATATAGTTCGTTGCGATCGCACCAACGCCAATAAATATTAAGGCAAACGTGCCGATAAACTCAGCAATTAAAGCTTTTGAATTCATTATCTCTGGTATCTTAATACTCTGTATAAACAGCCTTGCCACTCGCTGAGAATGGCTTGGTACAAAAAATAGACGGTAAATGTAAAGATTCGGTAAAGAAATAAAAGTTGTATTCCGTCACACCACCATTAGGGGTTCTTCTGTGCCGTTCCCCGACTAAAAAAAAAGACATGGTTCGAGACCATGATTTTGGGTAAAAATAGGTCGAGGTGTTCAGTGTTGTGCCTAAGCTGTCATGCATTTAAATTGGGTATTAGTAGCGAGCAAGATGCTTGATGTAGCGAGCAAGATGCTTGATGTAGCGAGCAAGATGCAAAGCCTGCGGCATGGCTTCGCTTAACGCACTACGGCAAGGATTTCGTCATTATTGACATTAAGGTTTAAATGCCGAACAGC
>NZ_JAVJNP010000011.1:0-85586 GCF_040217205.1 Coleofasciculus sp. A1-SPW-01
TGCATTTAAATTGGGTATTAGTAGCGAGCAAGATGCAAAGCCTGCGGCATGGCTTCGCTAAAGCCTGCGGCATGGCTTCGCTAAACGCACTACAAGGCTTTCGCCATTATTGACATTAAGGTTTAAATGCCGAACAGCTTAGTAGTCAACCCAGAATTTTAACAGGCTAAGGTTCCCGTACTACAAACTACGAACTCAATCACTTGCCTGACAGCTTAACCATACCAATTCCACCGAAGTAAAGACCGATGACAGCACCAGCGAGTAAGCTTTGAGTCAGAGGATCAGTGGAAGGAGTTAGTACAGCACCGAGAATCACTGCACCTAAAATAACAATCCGCCAACCAGAAAGCATTTGAGAGGATGAGACAATACCTAAATTTCCCAATAGAATCTGAATAATTGGTACTTGAAAAGCTATCCCCGTGCTGAACATGAGCAGCAGGACAAATTCAAAATACCGTTCAATTGACCAAGCTTGCTCAACTACATCAGCGCCGTAACTAATAAAGAATTTCAGCGCGGCTGGAATTAGAGCAATGTAAGAAAATCCTAACCCGACGAAAAACAGAATACTCGAACCTAAAACCACAGGTGCAATCAAGCGTCGTTCGCGGCGAGTCAGCCCAGGTAAGACAAACTGAATCACTTGGTAAAGAATGAAAGGCGTCGCCACTAGCAAACCACTGTAACCCGCTACTTTTATGGATACAAAGAAGTATTCACCGGGAGCTAATTGTAAAAACTTAACGCCTTGAGCCGGGATTTCCAATAACTGGACAATGTATTTAACCGCCACAAAGCAGCCAATAGCACCAACGGCTACAGCCAGCAGCGAATAAAAAATCCGCCGCCGCAACTCTTCTAAGTGATCAAACAGTGACATCTCGACATCATTGGGAAGTTCGTCGAGGTTGTCGGTTTCACTGGTGTCGGGTTGCTGGGGTAACGTTTCTACGTCAGGCGTCATAGTTGGCAGAGTTGGATGGTAGTTTGTTAACTATTGTACCGATCGCGGGATGAGGATGCAGGGGAGTGAGCAGTTATCAGTGAGCAGTTATCAGTTATCAGGTAGCAGGGGGAGATGAGGGAGATAGGAGATAGGGGAGCAATGGGAACGTCTATTGTAGGGGCGGGTTTTACCGCTAACGTTTGGTTTTGACCCTGATATCCCTAAACCCGCCCCGACAGAGTGCAAGCAGTTTTCAACAAAAGACAAATGACAAAAGACAAATGACAACTAAGGACGAATACCAAATTCACTCAGACGCTGTTCTAACTCTTGGAGTAATGTATCTACATCTTTACCCAGTTCCTCAAAACATACCGGAGGAGGAGATTCCGGTTCAAAATGAATTAACTTAATTTGGTCATTACCAATCCCAATCATTAAAACTTCTTTATCCGGTTGGTGAGCATTGACAATACCTATCATTTCCTGAAGATAGTTCTCAACCTTTTGATTCAGTTTTTCCAGCGCTGCTTTGGGACAATAGACAAAATGGGGTCTAGGTTTCAGGTCAATTCCTATAGTTTCGTCACTTTCGCCCTTCTCTAGAAAGAGTCCCCACGACAGCGCCGCCAGTTCCTTACTATGTTTTTTAGCAAACTGATTTAGCTTAACTTTCCATTGATCCTCTGGCTTATTCGGCTGAGCTTTACTGAACATAATCATGGTTGATAATCCCCAATGACGTAGCTGGCTTCTTTTTGAAAGCGAATAGGACAAATGACTAAGGACAAATGACGAATGATAACCTAATTATTTAACCCCAGACTGAACCCGCCACAGCATCGCATAAATAGCTTGTTGCTCTAGTAGTTGTTCATGGGTGCCTTGTTCAACTAATTTACCTTTATCCATCACATAAATACAATCAGCATTGCGTACTGTAGACAAGCGATGAGCGATCGCGATCGTGGTTCGGTTTTGGGTAATCTTCTCTAGCGATCGCTGAATGGCGGCTTCTGTCTCATTATCCACGGCGGAGGTGGCTTCATCGAGGATCAGCACCGGGGGATTTTTTAAGATAGCACGGGAAATTGCTAATCGCTGCTGTTGTCCACCGGATAACTTTTGTCCTCTCTCCCCGATAATTGTGTCGTAGCCTTGGGGAAGTTGGCAAATAAATTCATGGGCTTCGGCAATTTCGGCGGCGGCTGTTACCTCAGATAAGGTGACATTAAAACTACCATAGGTAATATTTTCCCGCACTGTGCCATGAAACAGAAACACATCCTGGCTGACTAAACCAATGGCTTGGCGTAAATCAGCTAACTGAAGCTGACGCAGGTCAATTCCATCTAGGGTTATGGTTCCGTCTTGGACTTCATAGAGTCTCAATAATAACTTGACTAAGGTACTTTTCCCGGAACCCGTTGCACCGACAATGGCAATAGTTTTTCCCCCTGGAATATGCAGGGACAGATTTTCTATCACAGGATGGCGTCCCTGATAGGAAAAGGTAATATTTTTTAACGCTAACTCACCTTTTACCTGACTCACAGGCAAAGAAATCTCGCCCGAATGCATCGTAATTGGTGTATCTAACAAATTCATCACCCGGCTTGTAGACGCCATTGCCCGTTGATAGAGATCCAGGGTTTGTCCTAATCGGGTGAGGGGCCACAATAAACGTTGAGTAAGGAATACTAACACGCTATAAGTACCGACGGCTAATCTCCCCGCTACCGCTTCCATGCCCCCATAGAGGAGAATGCCGATAAAGCCCAATAAGATAAGGATACGAATTAATGGCACAAACGCCGCCGAGAGTGCGATCGCGCGACGGTTACTTTGACGATAGGCTTCACTTTGGGCAGTTATGCGCTGGATTTCATACGCTTCCGCCGTAAAGCTTTTAATCGTGGTGATTCCGGTCAAATTATTGGCTAATTGCCCATTGAGTAAACTCACCTTTTCCCGAACCTCAGCATAACGGGGCGCAAGGCGGCGCTGGAAGGCGATGGAACCCCAGAGAATAAAGGGCATGGGTAGAAGTGCCAT
Organism: Coleofasciculus sp. A1-SPW-01; assembly: GCF_040217205.1. Lineage (NCBI taxonomy): Bacteria > Bacillati > Cyanobacteriota > Cyanophyceae > Coleofasciculales > Coleofasciculaceae > Coleofasciculus > Coleofasciculus sp. A1-SPW-01. The sequence goes on from NZ_JAVJNP010000011.1 coordinate 3,008, forward strand.
CCAAGACACCCCAGGTGCCAGAATCAAGAACGCAGCACCAATAATCACAACGGTTGTAGATACCTGGAGAATTTCATTCGCGCCAACATCCAGAAAGCGTTCCAGTTGGTTGATATCATCATTGAGAATCGACATCAACCTGCCCGTACTCCTATCCTCAAAATAAGCCAAGTCGAGGGATTGTAAGTGGGCGTAAGCATCTAAGCGCAAGTCATGCTGAATCGTTTGTGCCAGATTACGCCAGAGTCGGTTGTAGGCATATTCAAACAGGGATTCTAATCCCCAGATGATCAGACTCAGCAATGCCAGAATCAACAGTTGTGTGAAGATATCAGTGACGCCAAGTTGGGCAATTAAGGAATCCTCTTTTTGAACTACCACATCCACCGCCGCACCAATTAAGGCGGGTGGCGCTAAGTCAAAGATTTTATTCAGAACCGAACAGGCGATCGCCTGCCTGATTTCCGTGCGATAGTTATGACCGTAGGCAAATAGGCGTTTGAGTGGTGATTGGTCATTGGTCATTTGTCATTTGCTCCCTCTGCTCCCTCTGCTCCCCCAGCTTCCCCAGCTTCCCCAGCTCCCCCAGCTTCCCCAGCTCCCCCAGCTTCCCCAGCTTCCCCAGCTCCCTCTGCTCCCCCAGCTTCCCCAGCTTCCCCAGCTTCCCCAGCTCCCTCTGCTCCCTCTTGTTTATTTTGTAACAATCCGTAGAATAAGTATATTTACTCGACCGAGTTATGTGAAGGTTGTATGAAGCTCAATTTCACAGAGACTTCGGCAACCCCCCATAACCTCGTGTTTTGTTCCAACTTAATTATGATATTTCGATAAAGATTGCGGGTAAGGCTTACCATCTTGAGAAAGGAGTGGCAAGATGATTTATAGGTATCAGGGCATTAACCAGTAAGCTATAGGCGATCGCTTCCTTACCCTAAATCACAATTTTTTTGACCACTTACAGGGTATTACGAGCAAGCAATGATGATTACTAACGCCAACCCCTCGATTATTCCTCCCCGAATTGATTATTGCCTCACTGCAACTGAGCAAGGATGGCAATTGACGGCTTGGGAACCTGCTATTGTGGGGGGCAATAGAGTTAAACCCTATCTCTGGAAGTTTAATTCTGAACTCCAAACCCTACAGGAAGCGCATCGGACGCTTCAGCTCATTCTGGGCGAAGAATAGTTTTGTATTGTTCAATCTGCATTTTTGCGACTGTCTGAGTGAGCGTTAAGCTCATGCGTTTTGAGTTTATGACCCTAAACGACTGTGATAGCCTGATTTGGCTGGATTTGAGGAACACAGATTTCGGCTGGTTGTACAGTAAAGTTTATTTAAGTTTGATTTCTAGCTCTTTATATCCCGTCGTTTCATCCATTGTTCTCAAAAAGATTAAATTGTCGCTGACACCCATAATAATTTCAGCCGTTGTATAGATGATACATCCTTCTAAAAGATGCCCTCCGATTGTTTTGCCTTTTTTATCCGACAGGGCAAGGTGTAAGTGGATACCATGGATTGACAGAGTGCCAACGAGGGAAACAATCTCAAAGCGCCGCTTGAAGGCTTGAGCATAATTTTGACCCGCAAAGCGCAGGGTGGCTTGTTTGAGGCTACCCACAGCCGTAATCATAAACCCAGCTTCAATCTGGTGCTGTTTGACGAAATGCCCTAAACTTGCCTTTAAATCGTCATTGGGTTTTAAGCGAATCGCAAAAATTTGCATGGTGTATGATGATGGCGGCAGCGCTAGTTTTAAGTCAGATCGATGAGAGTTGTAATTACCACTTTTGTGGTAGTATTTAGCCTAATAGAATTGTCCCAGTGGATGAGCGATTTTATCTTACCCATGCCAGTATTCATTTTGGCAGGAGCATTACTCGCGATCGCGTCTAACTACGGTAAATCTCCAGGTTGGTCTATTTCTCTACAACCCAGACAATTCTCAAGCAATCAAACTCAGTCTCCCTCGGTGGAGAGTGCTAATCCAGCCTCTACCTCGACGGTGCTTAATCCATCATCATCCACATCACTCCCTAAACCGCTTCGTTCGATTTCCTTTACGATTCCTCGCCGTTCATCAGAGAATCCATGATCAAGATTGTCGGGATTTTCGGAATTATCGCGGTTGTAGGGGCGTCGCGGTTGTAGGGGCGAGTCGCTGCACATAGTAGGCGGTGTAAGAATTAACCTATATCGACTCGCCCCTGTCCCAATGTGGTGTTATGCCAAATCCGGGTTAACTATTCCTAAAGAGAGCAAATCGCCAAAACCCTGTAGAGACTTGCCATGGCAAGTCTTGAACAATCTGGACATAAAAGGGTTATGTATGGCGGATTTGGTATTAGATAATTACCGATACCTAATGCAGGGCGACCCGATATAATCAAGGGTTGGGTTCTGTTCATTGAATGCGGCGGGTCGCCCCTACAATGTTTATCTATAGTTACCGATACCTAGTGGGAGGGAAAACCGATCAAATTAAGGGTTGGGTGGTGTTGATTGGGTACGGCGAGTCGCCCATCCCTGTTAGTTTCTCTGTACACCCTCAGTGACCCATATTCCGTTTCAGTCGCTCCAACTCCTCATCAGTCTCCCAGCGCTGAAATTGAGTCTCTAAGGGGTCTACCCCTGCTCGAATGTTGTAATTTGAACTCTGGTTCCAAGCCGATGTCTGCCACTGAGATTGAGCTTGATCTTGGGCTTGAGTGCGGGCAGCTTCGACTTCTCTGGCTTTGGTATGAACTTCATTACGACGGGTTTGAATCTGACGCTGTAGTTCTTTAGTCTGAGCAATTCGCTGTTTAACCCCTTCCATCTTGCCCCAGAGTTGATTCCCTTGATGCAAAAGCGTAGCTTCTCGTTGTTGAGCGGCTTGGGCTAAATCAGGTCTGCCTTTCGATTGAGCCTTATTCATCCGTTCGTGCCAACGCTGAATTTCTTGGGCAACTGCTAATATATCGTCCTGTAGGCGCTTTTGTTGAAGTTGCAAGTCAGCAATCAGCTTCAATGTATCTTCTTCTTGCTCCCGTAACTGTTCTTCGAGTGCCTGTAACTCTAGATGGGGATTGTTGCGGAGGAATTCATCCAGGCGATTTTCCAGAAAGCGATTGAGATCCTCAAATAAACCCACTTCTGACTCCTAATACCCGTGCGCTTCGCTAATATGCTACCTCATCCTTTGGGTGATGGGGTGTCGGGTGTCGGGTGTGGGAAAAATCTTTTTCCCGATCAATTCGCCAATCCCTCTATCGATGGGCATAAATTGGCAATTTGCCCATGGATTTCACCCCTTGGGGAGATGATTTTAAGCCTTGAGACAACGATTCTGACAGAAGGACAGGAAAATCTGCCTTGAAGTAGGCAATCCTATTCCGGTCATCGTTATATATAACCGAAACAACGAGGAAAAACATTATGGTTGAGAGTGTGGGACTAGGACTCACGAGTTGGGTGGCTTGGATAGCACAGATACCAGTAGAGCCAGAACTCGATACCGTCGAAGATGCAGCGCTGATCTTTGACGGACCTCAATTTTTTACCACATTAGTCGCCGGTGTGGTTTTAGCGTTTGCGTTCCAGATGCTCTTAACTAATCTGGGTGTGGCGTTGGGAATTTCCTTTGCTGGAGGCGGAGACTCATCATCGTCTTCGTCTGATAAGAAGTCATCAGAGACTATACAGGGGACTATTCGCAAGATTGGTATGACATTAGGGTTAGGAACATTAATTAGCGTTACCCTAGCGCTATTTTTTGCCTGTCTATTTGCCGTAGAATTAAGCTTGCTGGAAAGTCCCGGCTTGGGTGCGATCGTCGGGTTGGTGATTTGGGCAACTTACTTTTCCTTACTGGTTTGGGTGAGTTCGACAACGGTTGGTTCTTTAATCGGCTCAGTAATTAGTACCGCTACCTCTGGTTTTCAAGCCCTTTTAGGCACAGCCACAGCCGCAATGGGGGGTAATGCAGTCAGAAAAGAAGTTGTAAACACCGCAGAAGCAGCGGCGGCGGCGATACGTCGAGAACTGGGTTCTGCCATTGACCCAGAAACGATTCGCGAGAACCTAGAAGATTATATGCAGTCTATACGACCTCCAGAACTGAATCTGCAAAAGATTCGGACGGAATTAGAAGATTTACTCAATGACCCAAATTTACAAGAGATTGCTGGTAGTGACAGCCTGCGTGATATTAATCGGCAGACATTTATTGATTTAGTTAGCAGCCGCAGCGATTTATCCCCAAGGGATGTGAATCGGATTGTTGACCAACTCGAAACGGTTTGGAAGAAAACGGTGAATCGGCTGCCTTCTTCTAGAGATGCTATGGCAGAATTTAGAGAGTATCTTCAGTCCGCCACACCAGATCAGCTTGTTAGCGGTGAGTTTACCGAGAAGCTCGATGATTTAGTGGCAGAACTCCGCAAGCGCCGCAAAGCCCAAAATCCAGGACCTCTGGCTCAAGCTGCATCCACAGGTATGCATAGTCTGATGGGCTTGGTGATGGGACGTGTGGATATATCAGACTTAGATATGGAGAAAATTGTCGGTCAGCTTAAAAACGCAAGAAGCCAAGTTACTGAACAGGTTGGTCAAGTTTCTGCTCAGATCCGTGGTGGGACTCAGGATGAATCCTACAGTACGGTGCGAGCCGATGTAGAAAATTATCTGCTCAATAAATATTCTTGGCAGATGCAGCAACCGACGCTGGAGCGGGAATTCCGAGATGTGCTATATGATCCAGAAGCTGACCCAGCAACCGTGGTGCAGGAATTAGAGCAGCTCAATCGGTCAGATTTTGCTGATTTGTTGGCACAACGGGGTGTTTTTACTGAAGAACGGATCAGAGAAATTTCGACTTGGTTGGATATCATTCGCTTAGAAGCCTTAGCGGTAGCGATCGCAGCTAGAGAACGCGCCGAGGCGATCGCACGGTTAGCCGCAATGGAGCAATATCTCCTCTCTACGTCGAAAGAAGCACTCACTCCTGAGAAAATTCAACTGAATATCAGGGATATTCTCAATGATCCGGACGCCGATTACGAACACCTGAGCAATCGTCTGGCTCAGTTTGAGCGTCCCTTATTTGAGCGGTTGGTCGAGAAACGCCAAGATTTAACGCCGATTGAACAGGAAGCTGTCATTGTTGAGCTGGAAAAAGCCCGCGATCGCGTTTTGGATACAGCCAGAGAAACCCAAGAGGCGTTGAAGGCAAAAGTTGAAGCCCAGTGGATGAAGGTTCAGTCTGTTTTGAGTAACACCGGTAAAGATCAACTGAATCCTCAAGCCATTGAACAGGAACTCAAATTACTCTTGGATGAACCCCAGGTGGGATGGCTGCTGCTGCGTAAACGCGCTGAACGCTTTGACCGGGATACGTTAGTACAACTGTTAAATCAGCGTCAAGATTTGAGTGAAACGCAAATTAACCAAGTTCTCGATCAGGTTGAGGGTACCTGGACTCGTGTTCGCCGCATCCCCCAAAAAATGGTGGATACAACTAAAGAGCAATACGATAAAACCATGTCCGCGATCGCTCAGTATCTGCGGAACACCGGGAAGCCAGAACTAAATCCAGACGGGATTCAGCGTGATTTAACCAAACTGCTGGATAATCCACAGCTTGGAGCCCGTTTAATCAGAAATCGGTTAGCTTCAATGGATCGCGATACCGTGGTACAGTTACTCGCCCAACGGGATGATCTGAGTGAACAAGAGGTGAATCAGATTATTGATCAAGTTCTTTCCACCGTTCGCGGTGTAGTCAAAGCCCCCCGACGCTGGGCGCTACGGACTCAGGAAACTGTACAAGATTTTCAAGCAGCATTTGCTGATTATCTGCGTTCTACGCGCAAAGAGGAACTCAATCCCGAAGGAATTAAGCGGGATATGCAATTGCTGCTGAATGAACCCGGTGCTGGGATGTCGAGTCTGCAAGAACGCTTGTCCCACTTTGATCGCTCGACGCTGGTGGCGCTGTTATCCCAACGGGAGGATATCTCAGAAGAAGATGTGCATGGAATTGTCGATCAAGTTCTGAATGTGCGTGACCAAGTGATCGCCCAAATCCGGACGGTGCAAGATCGCATGCAGTCAGTTATTGATGGTATTTTTGAGCGCATTCGCAACTACTTCAATAATTTAGAGCGTCCTGAACTGAATTATGATGGCATCAAGCGAGATATCCAGACGTTATTTGATGACCCAGAAGCTGGGTTTGATGCACTGCGCGATCGCTTGTCTCAGTTTGATCGGGATACCCTAGTCGCTATTATCAGTTCCCGTGACGATATCTCCGAAGCCGATGCTAGTCGGATGATTGGTCAGATTGAGAACGTTCGCACTCGTTTGCTACAACGGGCAGAACGTATCCAACAACAAGCTCAAATGCGTCTAGAACAGGTCAAGTATCAAGCCCAACGCCAAGCCGAAGAAACTCGCAAAGCCGCTGCGATAGCTGCTTGGTGGCTCTTTGCTACGGCGCTGGTTTCGGCGTTGGCTTCCGCAGGTGCAGGGGCTTTAGGTGTTGCTTAAAGAGGTAGAGACGTTGTATGCAACGTCTCTACGTCAGGGCGCGTCTACAGGGATTTCCTCCTATCCCTGTTTCTTTCATTTTGTATCTATCTTTGGATAGAAAAGCAATTTATGACTTTGCCATCTTTACATTTAATAGTGCTTTTCCTGCCTTCGCTGCTCCCCCTCAAGCTGCTGTTGATTCCTCTCAAAGCAGTCAACAACCCAACAATGAAAAAGTGACCACCTCTGCGGTGGGGAGTCAGTATCAAGGAATTGAATATGTTGAATCGAGCCGAGGTGGAAAGGAACTGAGTGATTCTCAGATTCAGGATAAGATTGAGTCCGATATTTCTGAGAACCTAGTCGCTGGCGTTGCGAGTGGTGCGGTTCGACTCACCGGAACGGTTAAAGACCAAGCAACGGCGCGTAAATACATTGAGCAGATTAAAGATATTCCTGGTGTTCATGAGATTACCTTTGATTTAGCCCTGGAAGATATTCCCTCTTAATCAATCAAAAATCAATAAGTATTCCGTTAATCTCAAACGGATTTTTTCTGCCTTAAGTTGGTCTTGTTCTTTCCCACAAGACCAATTTTTTATAGTAAACCCACTTTTTTTTTGCCATGGCGAGGAGGAAGTCGCAGCTACACAAATGTATGCGAAGCCTTCCCGAAGATCAATTCCATCCTTTACATCCTAACTGTTCGTATTGCTCTTGGAATGACTCATCGCGGACTGTCGCCGGAATCTTAGCTGAAGGAAAGTCTTGGACATCCACTTTCGCATCAATTTCGCCTTGTCCGTACCACACTAATACTAATCTTTCCTGCATGAGTAGCATAACGTGATCCTTCCAGAATAAGCTGTCATGCATTTAAATTGGGTATTAGTAGCGAGCAAGATGCTCGCACTACAATGACCCAAAAATTTTGCTCGCTCATCATACTGACTCTGCCACTTTTGGCGGTATAGCTGTTTCTACACTGCGGATTTCACGCCCATTTAACTCAGGATGACGAGCATAGAAAACCGCATCAGCTAACTTCTCACGAACACTTACATTGTTCACGCTAGCTTGATCCTGGTCAGAACTTGCAGGACCACAGTTACTTTCAATCCACCCCACCCAATTCTTTACGACCCCGCGCAGGGCATTCCATTCTCGAACATAAAGTTCTTGAGACGGATCAATACTCCTCCCTTTCATGTCTGGATGAACCGCATAAAAGAAGGTATCTGTCCAATCATCGACCTCTTCTTTGCGTGACGATGATGATGATGATGTCGAAACTTCCGTTAACTCTGTACCATCCCAGACGTAATAACTGGTTTCCATCCAATCGGGTCTATTTCCCGGAGTATTTTCTGGCGGATTAACCACGAGTAGCCGACTATCCAACTTATGCTTCACACCCGCTTCAGCCACAATACCTGGCATATAAACTGAGCCAGTTTCAGCATCGACAATGGCAACGGATTGACAGCTTGTGCCACATCCCCAAGTCACTACTGTATATTTTCCGGCAAAATTGGGTCCGGTTTGTGCGCCCTCTCGTAAAACAGTGCGGAATCTTCTAGCATCAGGGTCACTACTTAAGTCAACGGGTGCAGGAGCACCAGAGAAAGATTCGGTTGCTGGATAATCATTGAAGTCTGGAGGAGATGTCTGCTTAGTGTGGCTTACTTCTGATGCAATTGTTTCCCTATTCGTGTCGAGGGTGTTAGCTTGCTGGGAGAAAGATTCATTGGCAGACAGTGGGGAAGAGCTACAACCAAGTGCTAGTGTTAGAGTAAGTCCTGAAATTATACTGGTTTTCATGTTCTTATTCATTGCTTTTTGCTTTTAGCTTCACCTAAAGGATAAAGAGAAGCTGCCATGTCTTTCATCACTCTAAAGTGGAATATCACTGAATTAAATACAAGCCGGAGCAGCGATCGCGATCGCGCCTTGTCTGCCTGTTTCCCCTAGAACTTTTAGATGACTCGTTTGAGGAGAGCGATCGCACCTTTCCACCTAACTTTTTACGCCATCCAGAAAAATCGATATCAAACCTAACCCCTTTTTTTGATCCCCCTTCCGTCCCCCTTCAAAAGGGGGAGACCAGATGTTGCTTCGCTTTTTTTGCACGGAAGGGGGAGAATTCAAAGCCTCTCTCCTCGCAGGAGAGAGGTTTGGAGAGAGGTTTTCCAGATCCCGTGAAAAGTCACCTCCTCACCCATACCAGTAAAATTCTCTACCCAAAGGAGTTTCAGGTTTCGGCTCAAGTAGCGATCGCTTTCGGCATCAACACCAGGGGCATCTGATCAAACGGGACATTCAGATTAAAATCCCAATAAAAGATAGGTTTCATTTTCTTGTTGAGTAACCGTTTGTTTCCAGCTCATTTGATGAGAGACATCTTCAAACAGCAGAAATAACTGATTATCAACATTCATACTATAGATATCAATATACTCCGGTCGCTGCGGATTATGGGAACGCGCCACACCTTCCAACCTAAAATCTTCTGTTTTTCCTGCCAAAACATCCAATAATATATCGTCTAAACCAATCAACTCTGGAAAACTAATGCAGACCGATTTGCCAATGGTTAATTTTTCCGGAAAATCACAAAAATTGTAAGCCTGATCAGAAATCTCGCGAATGGTTAAATCGGGATTAAGGATCAAATACTCCATCTGACGCATTGCCACAAACCGTTCCAGAATGGGATTAAGCTTAGACGCCGTTTGCAGTTCACAAATATCCTTCAAACGATACCCGAACCCATACACAGTTTCAATAATGTCACCTGCACCCACTTTTTTGAGCTTGCGTCGTAATCCTTTAACATGTGCCTTTACCGTTTCCCGGTTGGGTGGATCTCCGAAAGTCCACAGTTTTTCGATAATATAATCTTGACTAAATATCCGGGTGGGAGAGGACATCAACAAATATAAAAGACCATATTCTTTTGGCGATAAACGTAAGGGTTGTCCCAGACAAGTTACTTCGCAGGTACTCGGATCGATTTCCAAATTTCCCCATTGCAAGGTTGGGGTACTAGCATCCCGGTTACGTCTGAGTAATGCCCGAACTCGAGCCGCTAACCCTTCAACCGGACAGGGTTTAATAATATAATCATCAGCGCCCGCATCTAATCCCGCCACCATATCTTGAGTCGTGGCTGATGCACTCAGTAAAACAATTGGACTGGTATTTCCCGCTTGTCTTAAACGACGACAAAGACTAATACTATCCAAATGAGGTAAATTAATATCAAGCAAAATTAGATCGTAGTTATATGCTAAAGCATTGTCTAATCCGGTCTCACCGTCCTGGGCTAGATCAACCACATAATTTTGTTGGGTTAATCCTGCCACAATGGTTTGGGCTAAGGTAGGATTATCCTCAACAACCAAAATTTTCATAGTTTTCCCCTTTGAACAATAGATGATCCTGAATCCTCCTGTGATATCCCCCGATTTTTAAGCAGGAAATTCCGCCCCTACTGAAACCTCAGCCTTGCCAACATCGTTTGTGACAATTTTTCAGGAGGTGGAAAGATGGGGGATAGGAAGACACGATAACGACAGACAGAAGAGATTCTGTCCACCTGAAACCCCTATTCTGCCTCACTTCAAAAGAGTATGGTAAAAAAAACCAGCAATTGTAATAGATGTTAAACACAAAACCAACTAATTCTATGTCGTTGTCGATGAGTCCCCAGGAGCGTAACCTGCTCCACTCCTTAGTTGACTATTCCTCTATCCAGTCTCTACCGGAAATTTGGTCGATCGCGGCGCAGCGATTTGGACAGATTATTGCCCTGAGAGATCCCCATGTCCAACCTGAGGTGATCTTCACGTACACTCAGTTGGTGCGCCAGATTCAGCAATTGGCGGCGGGATTACAAACCCTGTTCGATAATCCCGTGATTAAGCATGAACAGGAATCCTCGGATCTTCCGCCCCGTGTTGCCTTAATTGCCGATAACAGTCCCCGTTGGCTGATTGCCGATCAGGGGATCATGACGGCTGGGGCGGCAAATGTGGTTCGTAGCGCCCAAGCTGATCCCGAAGAATTGCGGTATATATTAGAACACAGTGGCAGCATTGCGTTAGTAGTCGAAGATACCAAGACACTGACCAAACTCAAACCTCATCTTGACGAGTTGCCGATTCAATTTGTGATCCTACTCTCCGATGAAGAACCACCTGCTGAAGACAAGCTCAAGGTTTTCAATTTCTCTCAGGTGATGAGTATGGGGTCAAAAACCACTCTACAACCGATTCAGGCGACCCGTCAAACCCTCGCCACCTTAATGTACACCTCCGGCACCACAGGTAAACCCAAGGGGGTAATGTTAACTCATGGAAACCTGTTGCATCAAGTCACCACCTTTGGGATCGTCCTCCAACCCAAAGGAGGCGATCGCATCTTGAGTATTTTACCGACGTGGCATGTCTACGAACGCACCGTCGAATACTTCCTCTTGTCTCAAGGGTGTACCCAAATTTACACCACGATTCGCCATGTCAAAGCCGATCTCAAAGCCTTTAAACCCATCTACATGATCGGCGTTCCTCGGCTGTGGGAATCGATTTATGACGGGGTGCAAAAGCAATTTCGGGAGCAACCCCCGAACAAGCAAAAATTAGTGTTCACCTTACTGGATATCAGTCAGCGCTATATCAAAGCGCGGCGAATCGCTCAAGGATTAGACTTGAACCAGCTTAACCCTAGCCCCCTAGAACGCCTCAGCGCCAGCATCCAAGCCTTACTCCTGTTACCCGCCCACAAATTAGCCGACAAACTCATTTATCAAACCGTGCGGGAGGCAACTGGGGGTCAAATCAAAACCATTATCAGTGGTGGGGGTTCCCTGGCAATGCATTTGGAAAACTTCTTTGAAATTGCCGGGATTGAGATTCTGGTGGGATATGGACTCACCGAAACCTCTCCTGTGACGAATGTTCGCCGGATGGAACGTAATCTGCGCCGTTCATCCGGATTACCCATGCCCGGAACCCAGATTCGCATCGTTGATCCGGAAACCCGCAAACCCCTGCCTATAGGCGAACAGGGGTTAGTTTTGGTGAAAGGACCCCAAGTGATGCAAGGCTACTATAAAAATCCCGAGGCGACAGCAAAAGCCATTGACTCCGATGGATGGTTTGATACCGGAGATTTGGGATGGGTGACGCCCAACCATGATTTAGTCTTGACAGGACGGGCAAAAGATACCATCGTATTGACCAACGGCGAAAATATCGAGCCGCAACCGATTGAAGATGCCTGTCTGCGAAGTCCTTATATTGACCAAATTATGCTAGTAGGTCAAGATCAGCGATCGCTCGGTGCGTTAATTGTGCCGAATCTGGATGCCCTGCAACAGTGGGCAGCCGCTGAAAATATTACCCTAAACTTGCCCAACTCCGATACGCAGAAGGACAGCGAGTCATTCCGGACGGGTATTGACCTGAAAAGTAAAGAGGTGCAGAACCTATTCCGGCAAGAATTGAACCGGGAAGTCAAAAATCGACCAGGTTATCGCCCTGATGATCGAATTGGTCAATTTGCGCTGATTTTAGACCCCTTTTCCATAGAAAATGGCATGATGACTCAAACACTGAAAATCCGGCGACCCGTTGTTACTCAACGATATCGCGATATCATTAACGGGATGTTCGCCTGATTGCGGGGAAATAGGGTGAAAGAGCCTGCTGGCAAGTTGCCTGTTGCGCTTAACATCATTATGCCCCCAAACTTTAGGTTATCCTGTTAGCCGGATTAACCCTTACCTTTTTAAGTGTCAGACCTACTGAGAAATACCTATATGCCTACAGAAGAATCTCAATCCAAAGAATCTCAATCCAACCTACTCTTGAAGCGACCGGTTAATATTAAAGCCATTGTCACACCCCGCTGGAAGGAGGAGGTACAACAACAACTCCAGGGACAAATTAACCAACTAGACTCTCAACTTCAACAGTTGGATATGCAAGGACAACGGGCGATCGCGGAAATTCAAAAGCAAAGTGTGAATCCTCCGGGTCCTCAAGTCAAGCAGCAAATCGAAAGTATTCAATTGCAGGTTAATCAAAAGAAAAGTGAGCTGCTTGAGCAAAAAAACCAGCAACTCCAGCAACTTCAACAGGTACAGATGCTCGAACTTGACCAAGAAGTCAATCAAGGTCAAATCGAAAGCTTCTTCCGCGTTGAAGCCGGAGATAACCTGGTTCGCAAAATGCAGGTCGAAATTCTCCTACGAGATGGCGTAGTCGAAGAAATTCGCGGCGATATCTAAAGCAGAGGGGGGGTGTATTGGGAATCGTGTTTCGCTATAGATAACCTTACCTCAAAACCCGCCCTGCCTGTAGAGACGCGCCATGGCGCGTCTCTACATTGGGTATCTTGCTATCCTGGAAGGAAGTTCCCCTACCACGGATAATCCGCCCATTCAACAATGAGTGACCAAACAACCCGATTATGTATTCTCGGTGGAGGCTTTGGGGGGCTTTATACTGCCCTGCGCTTAAGCCAACTCCCTTGGGAAAAGTCACAGCAGCCAGAAATTATACTTGTTGATCAAAGCGATCGCTTCGTATTTATGCCCCTGCTGTACGAACTCCTGACAGGTGAACTGCAAACCTGGGAAATTGCTCCACCCTTTGAAGAACTCCTGGCAAATACAGGAGTGCGCTTCACCCAAGCGACAGTGATGGGTATTGATAGTGAGCAACAGCGGGTACAGTTGCAGGATGGCGTAGAGTTTGCTTACGATCGCCTAGTCTTATCCTTAGGTGGAGTTACACCGATGGAAAGCGTCCCCGGTGTCGCTGAACATGCTATTCCCTTCCGGGCGATCGCAGATGCTTATCGTTTAGAAGAACGGTTACGCATCCTCGAAGAATCTGACGCAGAAAAAATTCGTGTCGCGGTTGTGGGGGGTGGGTATAGTGGCGTGGAACTCGCCTGCAAACTCGCTGAACGGCTGGGAGAACGCGGACGCATCCGGTTAATTGAACAAGGTGAGATGATTCTGAAAACCTCTCCCGAATTTAACCGTAAAGCCTCACAGAATGCGTTAAATGAACGAAAGGTATGGATCGACCTAGACACGTCGGTAGATGCGATCAGCGCCGATACCATTTCTCTGCTGTACAAAGGACAGGTGGATACCATTCCAGTAGATATCGTGTTATGGACAGTCGGAACCACAGTCGCCCCCGTCGTGCGATCGCTCCCCTTTAAACAAAACCACCGGGGTCAACTCATGATCACCCCAACCCTACAAGTGGTTGACCATCCAGAACTTTATGCTTTAGGGGATCTAGCCGATTGTCGAGACGCCACAGGTCAACAAGTCCCCAATACGGCTCAATCTGCCTTCCAGCAAGCCGATTACGCCGCTTGGAATATTTGGGCATCTCTAACTGGGCGTCCCTTACTCCCCTTCCGTTACCAGCATTTAGGCGAAATGATGACATTAGGGACAGACAACGCAACACTTACTGGGTTAGGATTAAAACTTGATGGAGTATTCGCCCATCTAGCGCGGCGTCTTGCCTATCTTTATCGTATGCCCACCCTAGACCATCAGCTCAAAGTTGGTTTAAATTGGATGGCACAACCTTTATTGAATCTGCTCAAAAATGAGGGTATGTAGGGGCGGGTTTATGGATTTTCGTTTCACGGTTGACGATAACTTTTGTTCAAAACCCGCCCTGATTGAGTGTTGCGTAGGGACAGGTTTTACTACTATCTGACCTCACCCATAAGTAACTAAACCCGCCATGACTATTTGACAAATGACAAATGACAAATGACAAAGGACAAATGACCAATCCAAAAGTCATTTTACTCGATGCCGTCGGTACATTATTTGGGGTGCGCGGAAGTGTGGGTCAGATTTACAGCGCGATCGCTCGCCAGTTTAATGTGAATGTGCCACCGAAACTGGTTAACGATGCCTTTTTCCAGGCTTTTGCTGCGGCTGATCCCTTAGTTTTCCCCGATACAGATCCCAAAGAGATTCATGAGTGTGAATTTGAATGGTGGCGCGTGATTGCCCTTCGCACGTTCCAAAAAGTTGGTGTTCTGGAACAGTTTGCAGACTTTACCGATTTTTTTGACCACCTTTACACCCACTTTGCCACCGCCGAACCCTGGTTTATTTATCCAGATGTTATCCCAGCGCTGGAGGCGTGGCAGCGAGTTGGTATTCAATTGGGTGTTTTGTCAAATTTTGATTCTCGTCTTTACTTAGTGCTAAAAGCACTGAATCTGGATGAGTTTTTCAGTTCAATCACCATTTCCACAGAAGCGGGGATGGCTAAACCTGATCCCAAAATTTTTATTCACGCTTTACAGAAATATGAATGTGAACCTTCACAAGCGTGGCATGTTGGCGATAGTTTGCGGGAGGACTATCAGGGGGCTAAAGCGGCGGGATTGAGAGCTATCTGGTTGGAGCGTTCCCAAGATCTGGCTGAGATTTAATCGTCATTAGTCTAAAAATTAGTGTATGGTAAGCTGTTCGGCATTTAAACCTTAATATCAATAACGGCGAAAGCCTTGTAGTGCGAGCATCTTGCTCGCTACTAATACCCAATTTAAATGCATGATAGCTTATCGCATGTCAGAAATAAATCTCCAGTTGAAAAAAGAAGGCGCAAAAGCTTACTGTACAAGCTTTCTTCCCTCCTGCTTTGTGCATCTTTGCAATAGTTGGGATATCTGCTCCCTCCCCTCTGCCCCCGCTGCAAATTACATTTCTGTTTCTGACTCTGCTCCTTTTGCAGCTAGAAGGGTTTCAACATGAGAAAAGCATACGGGTTCTTTCTCCGGAAAATTGATAGTAATATCCACAGAACCTCCTAAAGCAACGACCACTCCTACCAGCGTATTGAGTGTGATATTTTCTCTCCCTTCCAGTTGTGAAATATAAGGCTGCTTTACATCAAGTCGCTCTGCTAATTCTTCTTGTGATAGTCCTGTAATTTCTCGAAGAGTACGGATAATTTTCAGTTCTTCTCTGATTTTGTTGGCTCCATCAGTAATACGTGCTTTAGCTTCGGGAGAGAAACCTTTTCTTACTTCTTTGTAAGTTTTATGAACTGTCATATTAGCTCACCCCCTTTAGTTTCTTCTAGGTATTCTCTAAATCGCCGCTCTGCTATGGGAATGTTTTTTTCATACCAGCGTTTATCTCTAGATTTATTGCCACCAAGCAAAAGAACTGCTTGCCGTTTCGGGTCAAAAGCAAACCACTCAGAGCAAGTTCACTGTCATCCACAATAGCAATGATTGATTCTCAAATTATTACCTATAGTCCGGCTTACACGCTGGTTCCCACCTACGAATGCTTTAACCGTTGTAGCTATTGTAACTTTCGCACTGATCCGGGTCAAAGTTCATGGTTGACTCTAACTGAGGCTGATACTCTCTTAAAACAGCTTCAATCCCAGGGAATTTGTGAAATCCTTATTCTCAGTGGTGAAGTGCATCCCCATTCACCACGGCGTAAAGCCTGGTTCCAGCGGATTTATGATTTATGTGAACTCGCCCTATCCAGAGGATTTCTACCCCATACTAATGGTGGACCGTTGCAGTTTGAGGAGATGCGATCGCTAAAATCGGTGAATGTGTCAATGGGGTTAATGCTGGAACAGATAACGCCACAACTCCAGCAAACCGTTCACCGCCATGCACCCAGTAAAATACCACAGGTACGGCTACAACAGCTTGTTTGGGCGGGGGAATTGCAGATTCCGTTTACAACCGGGCTATTGTTGGGTATTGGTGAGACAAGTGAGGATTGGTGGGAAACATTGGATGCGATCGCGCAGCTTCATACTCAGTATGGTCACATCCAAGAAGTGATTTTACAACCCCATAGTCCCGGTCATCAACAATATTGGCAAGCCCCCGCATTTGATCCGCAACAGTTACCCCAAGTCATAGCCAAAGCCCGTCAAATTTTACCCGCTGATATTACCCTGCAAATTCCGCCCAATTTAGTCCTAGATGATCAATGGTTACTCGCTTGTTTAGACGCAGGGGCGAGGGATTTGGGAGGAATTGGACCCAAAGACGAGGTAAATCCCGATTATCCCCATCCTCAAATTCAGCGATTACAAAATAGTATTGAACCAGCCGGATGGCATCTCGTACCACGCTTACCCATTTATCCGCAGTATAATGATTGGTTGTCCCCACGATTACAACAAGCCGTTTTGAATATAAGATTTAATGACATCCAACAGGGAAGCGATGTCCTAATTGACAAATGACAAATGACAAATGACGAATTTATGTCTAAACTTGAAACCGCCTTAGAATTTATCCAAAACATTGAACAGAAAAACCATAATAAATCAGCGTATGAAATCGCCAATATGTTGCGCGGCTATACCCGAAAAAACTATACAAGCCGATTATGGAGTGGGGAGGGCGGGTTTTGTTTTTCATTTATCGGTGACTAGCTGAATTGATTCCCTAAACCCGCCCCTACAATTGTGGCTAAACCCACACCGACGACTTACAGCGCAAAGCGCTGTAATAAAGTACAGTAGATCAAATTCCCCCTGCAGATCCCCCTTCCGTCCCCCTTAAAAAGGGGGAAACCAGATGTTGCTTCGCTTTTTGTTCTATGGGGGAAGCCAGAGGATGCTTCGCTTTTTTTGCTTATGGGATTTAGGGGGATCGACAATGTACCGCATAGCAGAGCAAACTGCTGTATTACTTATGATTTATTTTCGTTAACTTTTAAAAATAAAACTCTATAGGTTGCCCATAAAATTGCTAAACTACAACTATCTTAAAATAATCCCGAATGGAATGGTTGAAAAATGACCTCAATGAAATGTCCTAAATGTCAAGGAAACCTGGAAACTGTAGTTTATGCTGATGTTGAAGTAGACCGATGCGCTGATTGCCATGGCATTTGGTTTGATTCTCAAGAGGCTCAAACTCTCAAGACAATCGAGGGTTCGGAAGCAATTGATACGGGTGATCCCAAAATCGGCAGTAAATTTAATGCCATTGAAGATATTGATTGCCCGAAATGCAAAGCAAAAATGACCAAAATGGTTGACCTGAAACAGTCACATATTTGGTATGAAAAATGCCCAATCTGTTATGGTATCTGGTTTGATGCTGGGGAATTTAAGGATTATAAACAGGAAGATATTCAGGATATCTTCAAAGGCATCTTCACTGGAGAACGGCGCTAATTAGGGCTGCTCCGCTATTCTTAATAAGCTGGGAGTCATCGGGGTTAAGTAGGTGGACACAATTAAAGTACGGCGGGTTTCCAAAGCTAACGTATCAGGACAGCTAACTGTTGCTCCCACCCGCCAATAAATAACTTGTGATGCTTTTTGCGTCTACCTACTATAAATAGCCTTTAGGTTATCTGGATTAAATGTCTTCCGACTTATCAATGCTATTGCTAGGGGAAGCATCATATAAAGCATCAAGCTGGGTGCGGGCGTCTTCAACCGTCATTGATTTCATTACCAGCAGTGGTTCACTTGTCGGATTCCCGGTATCATCCAACAGTTCTGGATGGGGGACGCGAGTGTTGCTAGAACTAGACGCGGCAAATGAAGCCTTTCCCGCAGGTGCGTAATGCCGTTGAGCATCTATACTCAAGTTCAGCAAACTGCGAATCAAATTCCTGATCGCAAGAAATGCAATAACGGTAAAGGCAATTATGTAGAGTAGGTGTAACATGGCATCCTCCAGACTAAACCGCTGATCTGTTAATCGATTATCTTAGGTGGGTCTTTGAAATTACGTTGTTATCTGTAATCCGTTTAGCTTATCAAACCTGGGCAGAAATTTGATCACTCTCTCGGCTCAATATTGACATTTCCGGAAATCTCCGACTCGGATTCTCCCGATTTCAATGAGCGCCAGCGCATCCCGACTTGCCAACACTCGTTGACTAACCGATGCCATGGCACTAATGTAGCGGGTTCAATCCCCACTTGACCATCCGTTGCTTGAAACAATGTTACCGCTGCGTTCACTTCCCGTTGGGCGATTTTGACTCGCTCGAGTAAATCCCTCTGCTGCTGTCGGCTTAAAAAGCTGATCTCCTCTGATTCGAGTAACGAATGCGATCGCGAAAACCAATATTGAAAATCATCCAAAAGTGGCTGTAGTATCGACTTGAGCAGGTCTTGCTCGTGGGGCTGAGACTGAGGCATGAATCTTAAGCGCTAATTCATCTGTAAATTTATCTTAACGCTAGTTACAATTCTTTACAATACACAATCAACTCGGCAACCTGCATTGAATGAAGAAGGTGAGTATCATGGAATGGAGAAAAGGAACCAGGGAAACCGTATAACTGCTTTCAACCTCAACTCAATGGCACAGTCACCCATGTCCAACGTAGAAGCCCCCCAAAAACCCGAAAAAATCCATTTGCCTCGGACCAGTGAATCCGAGAGCCTGAAAAAAATCCGTCATACCGCCTCCCACGTCATGGCAATGGCGGTGCAGAAGCTGTTTCCGGGGACACAGGTGACGATTGGTCCGTGGATTGAGAATGGCTTTTATTACGACTTCGCCAAACCCGAACCCTTTACCGAGCAAGACTTAAAAGCCATCAAAAAAGAGATGGTGAAAATCCTCAAGCGTAAACTCCCCCTGATTCGGGAAGAAGTCAGTCGAGAAGAAGCCGAACGCCGGATCAAAGAACTCGGTGAACCCTACAAACTAGAAATCCTCCAAGACTTAGAAGACCCAATCACGCTATACCACCTCGGAGAAGATTGGTGGGACTTGTGCGCTGGTCCCCATGTAGAAACCACAGCAGACATTCATCCCAAAGCCATTGACTTAGAAAGCGTCGCTGGCGCATACTGGCGCGGCGATGCAAGCAAGGCGCAACTCCAGCGAATTTACGGCACCGCCTGGGAGACGCCGGAACAACTAACTGAATATAAGCGGCGGAAACAAGAAGCCCTCAAGCGTGATCATCGCAAGCTGGGCAAAGACCTAGGACTGTTTATTTTATCCGACCCCGTAGGACCCGGTTTGCCCTTGTGGACACCCAAAGGGACAATCCTGCGGAGTACCTTAGAAGACTTCCTCAAACAGGAGCAAATTAAGCGCGGGTATCAGCCTGTAGTCACCCCGCATATTGGTCGCGTGGAGTTGTTTAAGACTTCGGGACATTGGCAGAAATATAAAGAAGACTTGTTCCCAATGATGGGTGAGTCAGAAGCCGAGGGCTTTGTCCTCAAAGCCATGAACTGCCCATTTCATGTCCAAATCTATAAGCATGAACTGCGTTCCTACCGAGATCTGCCCATGCGCCTCGCGGAGTTTGGCACTGTGTATCGGTATGAACAATCGGGAGAACTGGGGGGATTAACCCGAGTTCGCGGCTTTACCCAAGATGATGCCCATCTGTTTGTCACTCCCGAACAACTGGATGATGAGTTCTTGCGGGTGGTTGATTTAACTCTATCCGTGTTTAACACTCTAGGGTTGCAAGATTTTAAAGCCCGTTTAAGTTTCCGTGACCCCAGCCAAGACAAATATATTGGGTCAGATGAGGCGTGGAATAAGTCAGAAAACGCCATTCGTCGGGCAGTCGAAACCTTGGGAATGGGTCATTTTGAAGGGATTGGCGAAGCCGCGTTTTATGGTCCGAAGCTGGATTTCATGTTCCATGATGCCCTCGATCGCGAGTGGCAATTGGGGACAGTACAGGTGGACTATAACCTGCCAGAGCGATTTAACTTAGAGTATGTGGCAGAAGATGGGACACGCCAGCGCCCCGTGATGATTCACCGTGCGCCCTTTGGCTCATTGGAACGGCTAATTGGGATTTTGATTGAGGAGTACGCCGGAGACTTCCCTTTCTGGTTAGCCCCCGTGCAAGCCCGACTGTTACCTGTGAGTGATGAACAGTTAACCTTTGCCAAGGAAGTGGCACAGAAGATGCGCCTGGTGGGAGTTCGCGTTGAAGTCGATACCAGTGGCGATCGCTTACCGAAGATGATTCGCAATGGCGAGAAGGCAAAAATCCCGGTGATGGCGGTTGTCGGCGCGAAGGAGGTTGAGTCGAATAGTCTCAGTGTCCGAATTCGCGAAGCTGGGAAGCAATCCCAGGATTTAGGCGCGATTCCCGTGGCGCAGGTATTGGAACGCATGGAGAGTGCGATCGCCAACCGCCATAATTTTTAGGTGTTGTTGTCACCCTCCTTTCTAAAGGTAGAGACGTTGCATGCAACGTCTCTACAAGGTTTGGGTGTCTGGAAAAATACGGAGATCTCATCATGTTGTCATTGTTTAACCCCATTCATCGATAACGGTTTATAGAGACGACATAAGGCAACTTTTCGCTTTTCCAAAAGTTTAGCCACTCCATCTATAATAATGTTCACCAGATCAGCATCACAGCTCGCTAAAAATTCTTCCGACGTTATTTTTTGTTGAAAGAACTCTTGGCTGCATTGCCACATCTGGCAAATTCCCTCAAATCCAATGTATTGAACAACAAAGTTAGTCAAGGGAGACGTTTTGAAATCGAAGGAAATACTTTGAGCGCGTCCCCCTTCTAATAACTGCCACACTTCCCGTTCTAGAAGC
This sequence comes from Coleofasciculus sp. A1-SPW-01, assembly GCF_040217205.1. NCBI lineage: Bacteria > Bacillati > Cyanobacteriota > Cyanophyceae > Coleofasciculales > Coleofasciculaceae > Coleofasciculus > Coleofasciculus sp. A1-SPW-01. Next base: position 24,125 of record NZ_JAVJNP010000011.1, read on the forward strand.
GTTTTAGGGCGATGCGAATTAATCAGCGTGGGAAAATAATCGCTCAAACGACCCATGGAACTCTGTTCATCGCCAAAGTCTCCCATCATAATAGTTAAGGGGACATCTGACCCTAAACGCAGGGATAAAGCTTCTAAAATAGCATTCGCTACCAATTTACTATCTAAATAGAGCCGCGCCACTTCTAAATTCCGACGAGCTTGTTCGACATAATGGATATAAATGCGATCGTCAGGTTCTCCTCGGAACCGTCGAAAAATGAGTTCGGCGTTCAGGAATTTCATAAAAACTGCCATTTTTTGGATGGCAAAGCGATAATCCTTAACGGTATACGACTCTGACTTTTTCAATGTATGATTGGTTTCGGGTAATAACTTCCAGGTGTTGGATAAGAAAACAGCAGAACTCGGATGAGCAAATCCACCAACATCCCGGTTTGCCAACCGTACTGAACGCTTCACTGTTTCGAGGAGTTCGACACTGGTTAAGTTAAGATTAAATCGCTGATTGATAAATTTTAACGACTGATATAATTCTTCGCTAGGACTTAACCCAAAATCGGATTGCGTGCGGAAGGGAATGGTTGCTTCGATACAAGCCACAACCTGCACAATCAGCGCTGGTGTCAGCAAAGGTTCTAATAGTTTAGCTGCAACAATCGCACTTAAAAACTCATTTTGTCCGGTAAAGGGAAATAGTTCCTCTCCTGGCGCAACCTTAAACAGGGTGGCGACTAGCTCAAAAATGGCATCACGTTCACCTGGATTATCGGTGCGGACAAAAAACTTACCTCTTTCCTCTTCAATAAAAGGAGCGAGATACGGTGTCAGGTTAAACGGAATACTCCCATCAACTTGCACATAGATAATATCGTGAAATAAAGCCGCCAGAACTTCAATGGCATCCGTCGAGCCACCGACCTCTAAAATATGTTCGATGGAATGAAAATAGCGCCAGGGACCCATCATCGTTTGTACGATGATTTTGGCAAGATTCGCAAGCTGTGATTGGGCAACTTTAACGTCGAGCTGATGGGTTGCCCAGATGAGCTTGTCCAAACATTTCTGATAATTCTTATCAAAGTTCATAATGTAAACTTAACTCATTGGGATTTTAAAGGTGCTATTATAACTCTATACAGCTTAAACAGCTATTTACCAGGAAAAGACAGGGAAAGTGGAAGCGTTTTGAGTGTTGATCCTTCGCTTCCCTAGTCGGCAGAGTTTTGAATTAAGTCTCCTATCTCTCTGATTTCCCCATTCAAAGAATTGACGACCTGGAAATCCAACGCGGGAAGAGTGGTTTTCAAGGGCATCTGAGAATTTTCGGATTTTCGTTGCCATGGTAGGAGACTATAGGCTTTAGTTTCAATTGTGAAGGAGTTTTTGCCAATTTTACCTCAGCCAGATGTTTGATTGGATATGCGCCAATTGGCTGAATCTCTAAAAAGAGAATTTTAAATTGGTTGTACTGAAGTTTAGAATCGATGAAATTTTCTGGTTTTCTTGGCGGTATAAGATTAGTCATTTTCTTTTACTTCGGCTTAGAGAAGTGGTGTGTAAAAAAGGAGAAAGGCAGATAATAAAGGCAGAAAAATTATCCAATTTGTCGTATAATTTGATACAAGTTGCCATTGAATTTTTCTTGGCTACCAAGGTTTGTGATTGAGGGAAAATCCTTGATCACAGCACAAAACGTTCAAGTCGGTTAGGTAGAGCGATCGCTCTACCCAATAAGTACCTGGACATCAATTCTGTCTGCGGTACTAAGTAATGATAAGCTGTCATGCATTTAAATTGGGTATAAGTAGCGAGCAAGATGCAAAGCCTGCGGCATGGCTTCGCTAAACGCACTACACGGATGAGAGCCATTATTGACATTAAGGTTTAAATGCCGAACAGCTTAACAAGCCTCAAATCCTTACTGTTCCCTGTTCCTTCCCCATCTCAACCGTCAACTGTAATGAAAGTCCGACCACTTACCGAAAAGCCAAGCGATCCCAATTCCCAACTTGCCTATTTTTGAGCGATGATCATAGTATATCAACCTGAATAACACTGATTTAAGCGTTTATAGCGAAGACAGCGCAACTACGAACCTAGCTTATATGAGCGATCGCCCTCCCGTGAATGCATCTCCCTTAACCTCTATCCTTTGGCAAGCCCAGCAGGAACTGTTACCCCCTCTTCAGTTCTATCGCCTCTGTCAACAAGTGCGTCAGCAATCGGGTCAGACACGATTATACTTCTATACTCCTGATTCAGCGTTCATTGATTTAAACAACGGAATTGGAGTGCGGGAAATTAGACGATTTCTCGACCATTTAGCCCGATATGTACGGGGAACTGTTCAGGAAAGCGATCGCACAACCTTCTACCTCAAACGAGTCAGACTCCGGCTAAAACACAAAACCCAGACCAAGCTTCTGATTAAAAAAGCCGGGGATGATTGCCCATCTCCCCTATCTGTATCAGCGATGAAAATAGACGTAGAAATGGCAGGAGCGGGCATGATTGGTCGGGTGGCTCGTCTGAGGATAAATGAAAAAGATTTTGCCTTTAAAGCATTTTTTGATCCCGACTTTGTGTGGCAGCATGGACCTTGGGCAGAAATTCCCATCGGGATTCGCTTAAAATATTGTCAGGTGACTAAAGATGTGCCAGAATTTTTGTTTTCTGGTCTAGATTGGGCAGTATGGGAATGGATTTATCCCCACACTCACCCCCAATCCCGAAAAGAGGGGATTACATACCAGCAGTTTGCTCAAACAGAAGGACTGACGAAACTGAATCCCTTAAATCGCAACAACTACAATCCCCATAATATACGACTTGATCCAGGCGGAATTCAGAAAGCCTATCGGGGAAGACGATTTCAGGATTTTTTCCGCAGCCTTCTGTTTTATGCGCGGAAAGTTCGCCGAGAAGGATGGAAGTCCCTGACGCCATACCTAAAACCGGAAAAACTCCGCTATTTAGGGGTGCGATTGGTTTCACTGATCATAACTGGGGGGAGTCCGAGGTCGGTATCGTCGGGAATGAATTGGCAGACTGTATTGACAAAGAAAAGCAATGTCAAACACCGTGAATTATCATAAGCTAAATCGCCATTTCTTAATATAAATTAGCGATTGACCTGCTCGAAAAGTTAGAGTAAGATTATTTTTTTTATCATAGGGACAGATAATACTTTATTCCTAGCCACAATGCTATACCCGACGAACAATCCGGCATCTAGCAAGGACATTCTCTATGCAGCCAGAACAGCTACAGCAAATAAAAGGCTACTACCTTGAGGCTGCCGAAGCACACCTGCAACTCATTGAGCAGTATTTGCTGCATCTGCGAAGGACCCTCAAAGACCCAGACCAAGTGAATGAACTCTGCCACGCGACTCGTTGTGGTATTGTGGGGGGGGCTAACCTGCTGCCAATTAGTCCGCTTCATATCCAAGGGATTCATCAAGCTGGTTTATGCTTGGTGGATTGTGTTAATTTGATTCGACAGCAGGGTTCACTCAAGGTTGACCAAAGGTTGCAAGCATTTTTAATGCAAGTGTTTTACGCCTTGAAAAAATTAATTGATGGGATGAAGGAACCCTCTAGCTTAACCGACGAGCAGGTAACGCACATTATTGCCACAACTGAGTCAATGAGGGAGCAACTCAAGGATCACCTCAAAGGGCTAATTCAGCGATCGCGTCACCAGTCGTCTGCTAACCTGGACACAGAGTCAGCCCAGGAAACTGAGGCGCTCTCTATTGATGACTTGCAATCTTTAATCGATGAACTCTTGCAGGATAGTTAAATCCGCGAGTCTAAATAAACTTAACGATATTAAGTTGTGTAAACGCCCCTCAACCCCTGATCAATGATGAAGGACAAAGGACAAATGACGATCCGATCACGTTTTGTAATAGATTCGTAAATGCCCTTCCACTCAAGGATTATCCAATGCTATGATTGTCGGTTGAAGCCTAAACCATTACCTCTTCATTTGGGAATGCATCTTCATTTTTAAGCGAGCCAAACGCAGCAGACGAGGCGCTATGGAAACAGTAGGCGTGTTGATCTCAGGTTGCATTTTACACTTGTCCGGTTACAACTCTAGTCGGTAACGATTCAGAGGCGCAAGCCAAACGGCTGAGTGGAAAACTGATGCTGCGATCGCGAGATCACGTAATCCTACCTTTTAATCACGAGGCTAAGGTTTCACTTGTCCCTACTTTTCTGAATAGGAATCAGCCAACATGAGTACAGTTTTACTAGTGGAAGACAACGCCAGTCAGATGGATCTGATCGAGAACTACCTGCGCGAAGGGGGTCACACCGTTATCCGAGTGTCTAAGCCCAAAGAGGCGGTGACTCACGCAACCAACAAAAAACCCGATGTGATTATTACAGATGTTGTCATGCCAGGAATGAGTGGTTTTGAGTTGTGTCGAAAACTTAAAGGTCATCCGGCAACAGCTAACATTCCTATTATAATTTGTTCCTCTAAAAATCAAGAAATTGACCGTCTTTGGGGCATGAAACAGGGAGCTAAAGCTTACTTGACGAAGCCTTTTTCCCAAGAGCAACTCAATCGTGCGGTTAAATTGGCAATGGCATAATTTTAGTTTGGCTTAAGACTCCGATGGGTGCATCCCATTTTTAGGGAATAGGAAACACCTCGACCCTTCGACAGGCTCAGGGCATCGCTTACCTCGACTTACTTCGGCTTCGCTCAGTAACACGCTCGGTAACATGCTCGGTGTGTCACAGGGAACAGGGAACAGGGAACAGGCAACGGGCAACAGGAATTGAAAAAATTTTAACTCACCTATTTACTAGCGGTAGGTAAACGGGTAAGTCAATAAATATAAAGATATTGTAAAATTTAATTAGAGTTATTTTTTCAAATGCTGATTACCATGTTTAAAAGCAAGTTGCATCGGGTAAAAGTAACCGATGCCTGCCTGCACTATGATGGCTCAATTACCATTGATGAGGAACTCCTAAAAGCGGCAAATATTTTACCTTACGAAAAAGTACAGGTCGTCAATGTTAATAATGGCTCTCGTCTGGAAACCTACACCATTCCTGGGGAATGGGGAAGTCGTGTCATCTGCTTGAATGGTCCGGCGGCTCGTCTGAACGCGGTTGGAGACAACGTGATTGTAATTGCTTACGCTCAGATGACACCAGAAGAAGCGCTTCTACATCATCCCCAAGTCGTCAAAGTGGATGAATCCAACAATCCATTGTAGTCTTTTTAACCACACCTGGGTATTATGGGTATGATGACAGATTGGGTATGATGACAGATAAAGATTCGGCATCAGTCAAAGTATGGTGTAGTGGCATCAAAGACGCCTATACCTTAGAACAACGAAAACACTGGTACAGTGATGTCGCTAATGTCTATGATCAAGCTCGACCACGCTATCCTAAAACCCTAATCCATCGCGCTGTTGAGTTAGCTCAACTTCCCGCTCAAGCGAGCATTCTAGAAATAGGATGTGGTCCAGGAATTGCCACTGTAGAATTTGCTGAATTAGGCTTCTCCATGGTTTGTCTTGAGCCAAGCCCAGCCGCGTGTCAACTTGCCAAAAGCAATTGTTCAGCCTATCCCAATGTGGAGATTATCAATACAACCTTTGAAGAATGGCAGCTAGAACCTAGGCGATTCAACGCTATTCTTGCTGCGACTTCAATGCATTGGGTTTCACCCGAAATCAGGGTGCAAAAATCAGCTAAGGCTTTGCAAGACAAGGGGTCTATAATGATGTTGTGGAATACACCACCGCACCCCAATGATGAAATTTGTCATCAATTCGATGAAGTTTATCAAACTCAAGCGCCATCTATTCCTAAATTTGCCAGATATGGCTCTATAGAAACCCATGAAGCCAATCTAAAAGAAATTGAACACGATTTTATCAACTCAGGTTTATTCCAGAATTTTTTGTCAGAACAGTTAGTTTGTCATACGACTCATAGTATTGATGAGTATTTGACACTTTTGAGTACAATATCACCCTACATAAAATTAGAGTCGCAGCAACGAGCGTCCTTATTTTCAGGTTTGAGAGACGTTTTAGAGAGGATCTCCACAGTAAGGCTAAAAACATCCTATCTTTCCGCTTTGCAAATTGCCCAGGTTAATCATGGGTAAAACTGTAAACGTTTCAATTTTTGGGAACAAGCGCTAACGATTCAGTTAATTTCGGTTAACTACACCCTTGCATAGAGCGACTTCCATTGGGCATAGTCGCTCCACAAAAATTTGTGAGATAAACATTCGCAGTCTTAATCTTGGCTTTGCGTAAATTGGCGTTAACTAAGTTTGTGCTAATTAACGAAGCATTACTTAAATTAGCCCCTTTCAAATTGGCACTATTGAAGTTTGTTCCATTCAAATTCGCACCATCTAGAGACGCACCACTCAAATCCGCTTCTGCTAAATTGGCATTACTCAGGTTGGCACCATCTAATATGGCTTCCTTGAGGTTAGCGCCGCTTAAGTCTGCACCATTGAGATCAATCTTACTCAAGTCACAGCCAGCACAATCTCTCGCTTTGGCTATCCTTGCCTGCATTTCGGCGCTAGTCTCTTCGACAGTCACGCCCATACAGGCAGACGTACTCACAAGTAATAGTGGAATAATTAGGTTTAGGGGTTTCATATCACGTCAGGTTTTTAAGGTTCTACCACTTAAAATTTGGTCTGGGCGGGTTGAGTTGCATCTGTGGTTTATTAAATTTTACGTTATAATTGGGACATTATACATTTAAAAAATAATATCGAAACATTTTGAATTGACGTAGGGATTCGGGGGATTGGGGAAATTAGGGGGTTTGGAGACCAAACCCGTACAGATGATGCCATGAAAATGATTAGGCATGATAACGGCAGCATCAATTTCTAGGTTTTCAAAATGATGGGGGAGATGGTTCCAAACCTGATCAGTGATTTCGCCATATTCATTGAGTTGCAGCCTTTTATTAGTGATCGTGCCAAGTAAACATTCACGGTTTTGAACACAGATTGTCACAAAATAAGCTCCCCCCTGATTATAATCATAAGATTTTAGGCGAATTGAACGTCGATGATGAATTTGAGGATTATAGTGTTGAACCATTACACTTGCCCTTACCGACCCACCAATTTATCCCGCAGATGCTTAATTTTATCGCGATATTGGGCAGCTTGCTCAAATTCCAGATTCTTCGCTGCCTCTTTCATCTGAGTTTCTAATTGACTAATGACTTCTGGAATCTGTTCTAAGGGTAAATCCTCCGCTTGTTCATAAACCGTTGCCAACTGTTGATGATTCAACCGTCGCGATACGTCTAAGAATGCCAAAATTGCATTACTCGATTTCTTGACAATCGGTTGCGGAGTAATTCCATGCATCCGGTTATATGCCAATTGAATTCCCCGACGCCGTTCTGTCTCATCAATGGCTTTTGCCATGCTATCTGTGAGATTATCCGCATAGAGAATTGCTTGTCCCTGGATATGACGCGCCGCCCGACCAATGGTTTGAATCAAGGATCGTGCTGCCCGGAGGAATCCTTCTTTATCGGCATCTAAAATAGCCACCAGAGACACTTCTGGCAAATCTAATCCCTCACGCAACAAATTTACGCCAATAAGTACATCAAAAGCGCCCTCCCGCAATGATTGCAAAATTTCAATTCGTTCAATTGAATTAATTTCCGAATGTAAGTAGCGCACGCGAACGCCGCGATCCTGTAGATATTCGGTTAAATCTTCTGCCATGCGCTTGGTTAAGGTGGTGACCAGTACCCGTTCTTTTTTGGATGCCCGTTCCTGAATTTCCGCCAATAAGTCATCCACTTGACCTTCGGTGGGACGGACAAAGATTTCTGGGTCAACTACCCCGGTGGGACGAATCACTTGTTCCACAACTTGTTCTTGGGACTGTTCAATTTCCCAATCTCCAGGAGTGGCGGAAACAAAGATACATTGATTAACTTTTGTCCAAAATTCTTCTGCTTTTAGAGGACGATTATCTGCTGCACTGAGTAAGCGAAACCCATGGTCAATTAATACCCGTTTTCGGGCTTGGTCGCCGTTGTACATCCCTCGAATTTGGGGGACAGTGACGTGAGATTCATCTACGACGAGTAACCAATCTTTAGGGAAATAATCAATTAAACATTCTGGGGGTTCCCCCGCCCTACGTCCAGCGAGGTGACGGGAATAGTTTTCTACGCCATTACAATAGCCGACTTCACGCAAGAGTTCTAAATCATAGCGGGTGCGTTGGTCTAATCGTTGGGCTTCGAGTAATTTGCCAGCCTGTTGTAATGTGGTGATTTGTTCGTGGAGTTCGGCTTCAATGGCTTCACAGGCTTCTTCTAATCGTTCATCTGGGGTAACAAAGTGACGGGCGGGGTAGATATTGAGGGCGTTGAGACTTTGGAGAATTCCGCCCGTTACTGGGTCAACATAGCGGATAGCATCAATCTCATCGCCAAAGAATTCGACGCGAATAATTCGGTCTTCATAAGCGGGTCCAATTTCTAGGACATCTCCTTTGACGCGGAATCGTCCTCGCCCCATTTCGATGTCATTGCGGGAATATTGGACAGAGGCTAAATCTCGCAGGAGTTGACGCTGGTCTAATTCTGTACCCACTCGCAGGGGAATCGCGGCTTTGAGGTATTCTGAGGGGATACCCAAGCCATAGATACAGCTAATCGAGGCTACCACAATCACATCGCGCCGTTCAAAGAGCGATCGCGTGGCGGAGTGGCGCAGCATATCGATTTCATCGTTAATGGCGGCGCTTTTTTCAATATAGGTATCACTGACGGGAATATAGGCTTCCGGTTGGTAGTAGTCGTAGTAGGAGACAAAATACTCCACCGCATTCTGGGGAAAGAAGTCCCGCAATTCGTTACAGAGTTGGGCGGCTAAGGTTTTATTGTGCGCCAGTACCAGAGTGGGTTTGCCCGTCTGTTCGATGACTTTGGCGACGGTGTAGGTTTTACCTGTTCCTGTGGCGCCGAGGAGGGTTTGGAAACGGTTACCCGCTTGCAGAGACGTTGTTAGGCGGGAAATGGCTTGGGGTTGGTCGCCCTTGGCTTCAAAGGGGGCTTGCAGATCAAAGGGTATCATTGGTTAGGGAACAGGGAATAGGGAACAGGGAACAGGGAATAGGGAATTCATAATTCATAATGCCTGCTTTGGTTTAAGGTAAAAAGAATAATGAGTAATTATTACAATGAACCGACTGCAAAAAGCCATTACAATTTTCGGCATAACTGCCACCGTGAATGTCTGGGGTATCCTTCCCTCTATCAACCCAAACGGGACATTATTTAGTATAGCGACTGCTAACGGGGAAGAGGAGGTGTTGGTTCGGTCTACAGCTAGGGATGTTCAAGTCCCACTCTCAGAATTCCCCCATCAACTTACCCAGTCGAATCCGGCGCCGGGAATGAACCGTCCGGTGACGGATGAAATTGATGTTAGTCTTTTAGCTAAAACCGTTGCTAATTTTATTCAAGCTGAACGCTATCAAACGGAATCTGAGATGCAATTCAGTTTTGATGCACAGGGTTTTACAGGTCAATTTTCGGTGTTGGTTAAAACCATTGCCCAATCTCCTCAGCAGTTTCGCACTGAAATTTCTACACCTGAGTCGGGGGAATTTGCCCAACCGATGTATATTGTGGTTTCTGATGGGAGTCAGGTGTGGATTTATCAGCCAGAATTAAAGCAGTACGCTGTGAGCGATTATGCAGAATTTGAACAGTCGAATGATGACTTTTTCATTGGATTGTCTTCAGGTTTATTCCTGGTGCTTGCCCCATTTCGGCAATTTTTTGCTAACGGGGGAGTCTCGTCAGAGGGAATTATTGAACAGCTTGAATCCGTTTTTCAGGCGGAAGGGGATCTGCCATTGCAAGGGAATCGCCTAACTGGAGCAGGGCAAGATTATTATGCTTATAGTTATAAGGATCGCGAAGCTGGATTTACGTTTACATTTTTGGTGGAACCGAATACAGCAGAAGTGGTGCAGATACAAATAAGTGGAAAAACAGATGGAATAGATTTCAAGATGACTGAACAAATTATTGATCGTGTGCCATCGCCTGTGGTTGCTGCTGATACCTTTACCTTTGTGCCACCAGCTGGGGTTACTCAAGTAGAATCTATGGAAATTGACATTTTTTAGATAATGTCTGAGGATTAGTAAGAGTTGGCATTTGACTTTTTTGTACAGGACTTACGCAGCCATACCAAGTATATTGGTTAAGGTGCGTTACGCGACCCTAACACACCCTACATATAGACTTTTTGCGTAAGCCCTATTGATTCATCTTGAAGTAGATTACAACTTAACTGGCTATGAACTGGATTAATAGACCCCTAAGAATTATCGCGATCGCGTTTTTTTCCAGCCTACTACTGTTTGTGTATGGCTGTCAGCAAGCGAACAATGTGACGGAGGAACCTGTGACCGAACCCCAAGAAGAAGTGACGGAACAACAAGCTAGCACCGCTACAGCCGTAATCAACAGTACAACCGATCCCTCAGAAGTCTTGGGAGAGGCTGAGTTTACCACAACGGCGGACGCTATGTTGATTGAAGTGACGATGACAAATGCGCCATCGGGAGAACGTGCTTTCCACATCCATGAAACCGGGAATTGTGCGGATCAAGGAAAGGCGGCTGGCGGTCATTTTAATCCCGATGATGTGCAGCATGGATTAATTACCGAAGATGGGTTTGAAAATGCTCATGCGGGAGATTTAGGTAATATGACGATTGCTGAAGATGGTACTGCTTCAAAAAGCCTAACGGTTGAGCGACTTACGTTTACTGAAGGGAAGTATGCGATCGGTAATCGGTCGGTGATTCTTCATGAAAAGCCTGATGATTTTGGTCAGCCGACGGGTAATGCTGGCGGACGAGTTGGCTGTGGAATTATTCAGGTAACTGATTCGTAGGAGTTGAATAAAATACCCTGTTTAGTGATCGCAGTTTGGAGACGTTCCACCGGAACGTCTCTACAATTCCATGGTGTCCTGACCGTCTTGGCGATTGCTATAATATTAGCCGTGTTCTTCCCTGAAGTCGGTACTATTTGACACTAGATAGGAATCTCGCTAATGAACGCTACAGATATTGAACAAGCTGTGTTAAGCCAGTTACGTATATTACCCATTGAAAAACAGCAATAAGTCCTTGATTTTGTCGAATTTATTGGACATAAATTGGGGAATAAAACATCCTATTATAGTTCATCGGTACAACTCCAACAAGAACACCCATCTTTGAGTGAAATCGCACAACTCCCCATTGCCGAACGCCATAAAATTATAGCTTCTTTGATTCCTGCTACAGCCGATGATTTTTTAACTGATCCAGATTTAACGGAGTTTTCCGTTCTAGATGGGGAAGATTGGGAGAGTGAGTATGACTAATGTAAAAAAAGGGAGATAACCGGAGACAGCAAATTTAACAAGGCGTGATAGGTTGAGAAATATGGCTAAAAAATGGCAGAAGGAGTATCGCCGAATCGCAAAGGCAGAGGGCTGTGCTTACAATTACCTGGGAAATTACAAAAGAGCAATCGATTACTATCCCTCTTCTGTCAGACTCCGAAAAATGGGGGTCAAACCCTGATTCTTTCGTTAGGTGTCGTTGGCTGTAATGACGGAAATTCGTCAGAATTTCGGAAAGTGACAGAAGAGGGATATATCCATAAACTATGATAAACTCTTAGTAGTTCAATCCTCAGAGAAGAAACCTTGAGAGCAATTATTGCTGAGACTAAACCTCTATACAAATGGAAACCACCCTTTTAGCGCGAATCACGCTTGATCCAAATATTTGCCACGGTAAACCTTGCATACGAGGACTACGTTACCCGGTTGAATTCATCTTGGAATTGCTCAGTGCTGGTATGAGTATCGATGAGATTTTAGCCGACTACGATGATTTGGAACAGGATGATATTCTAGCCGCTTTGCAATTTGCCACGCGATTGACTCAGGTGAAAAGCATTTACCACATAGCTTGATGAAATTTTTAGTCGATGCCCAGTTACCAGTACGTCTGGCACGTTTTCTACAATCTGCTGGTTATGATACAATTCACACCAAAGATTTACCTCAGCAAAATGCTACAACTGATACCGAGATAAATGCTATATCAATCCAACAGAATCGGATTGTTGTTACCAAAGATAGAGATTTTTGTGATTCGTTTATGCTGCGCCAATAACCTTACAAACTATTGCTAATCACCACAGGTAATATTAAAAATAATGAACTTGAAGCGTTATTTTTGAATCATATACCACAACTATTTACATTGTTTGATCAACATAGTTTTATAGAAATTAGTCGCGATGTTATAATTGTTCATCAATAACCATTATGGTATAGCAGTAGACACATCTATTAGAACAAACCAACTGTTATTCCAGAAGTTCCGGCGGAACGTCTCTACGACGCGAATGTGTCCTAACCGCTATGGCAGTTCCTATATATTCAGAGAATTAATAATAATAAGGATTATCGGGTTCAGGTACTGTTTCGATCTCACTCGCGTCAATCACCAATTGCCGTTTATCTTGTAATGTTTCTGTCATCATTGTTCCTTTAACCTGTATCCAGGTATCCGGTTTATAAGCGTTACGACTTCCCTTAAGTTTCACGGGTAAACTGACTGGATAAGCATCTGCTGCACAGCAGGTAATCACAAAGCGAGTCACTAATAAATAGTTCGAGGATAGGTTTTGGGGATAAACCACAAACCCTTTAACATTAACCGCTTGACCCGCATATTCATCAGGTTCAGGATAAACACTCAGGGTGCGAATCCATTCAATCAGCGATCGCGCTTCGGGTTTGCTGAGGCTGCGGAAGGATTGAGGCTGGGTGCGGGTGGCGGTTAAGGATTCCATGACACCGCGTTGAATCGCTATCTGGCTGGTGAAGACTTTGGGTTCGACTAATAATCCTAGAATCGCTGTGGCTAGCAGTAATCCTGTACTCCAACCCGGTGGAAACCAGCTAATATGTTGCATCATCGGCATGGTTTTGGGATTTCGGGGTGGGAGTTGACTAATGACTTGAATGGCTTTTAACACCGCCAATACTAGCAACAATATTCCCGTTCCCAGAACTAAGGCAAAGTAATTCGGGTGAATGAGTAACTGTAATTCGCCACTGACCCAGTATTGAATCAACAAAATCCCCCAGATGCCTAGGGTGATAATATCAAGGATGGGGAGTAAAAGACGTTGTTTTTTTATCATTGGTCATTCGTTATTGGTCATTGGTCATTCGTCAAATAATTCCTTCATTCAAAATTTAGTCGGGGCGGGTTTAGTTAAGTTAGTGGTTTGAGCCGAAGTGTTATCGGTGAAACCCGCCCCTACACATTCAAAACTTTCTAACTAGCTTAAATGTAAGTTAACCATTAAGGTGAGCAAAAAGGTTAATTGGGCGGCGAGGGCAAATAAGTAAAAAATTGTCCTAGCTTTAAAGACGGAGAACATTAAACCGATCGCCTTGATGTCGATCATCGGACCGAAGACCAAAAAAGCTAATAATGAACCACTGGTAAAAGTAGAAGCAAAGGCGAGGGCGAAGAAAGAGTCAACGGTTGAACATATAGAAACGACGGCGGCTAATAGCATCATCGCCAGAATTGAGGTGACAGGACCCGAACCTAAACTGAGGATGATTTCACGGGGAACGGCGACTTGAATCGTCGCCGCGATCGCACTCCCAATAATTAACACGGCGCCTAACTCCCGTAACTCTTGCACGGTATTATCTAAGAACAAACGCCAGCGATCGGACCAAGGCTTCCGGGCGGGGGTAGCGGCGAGTGAAGCTTGCAGAACGGCTGCATCCATGCGGAGGGGAGTTCCCGGTTGACCGAGTAAAAATGTACCGGATTGCAGGAGGGCGGGTTCTGGTTCCTGTTGTGGTGACGGTTTGACTGTTTGTTCTCTGGGAATCACCATGGAACGGGTCACGGTCTGTTGCAACAAGGGACGCAAATCTTTTTGAACGCTGAAGACCCAGCCGATAATAATCGCAATACCTAGGGAAAATAAGACCCGTAAGACTACAATTTCCGGTTGATCCCGAAAAGCGACCCAGGTTGACCAAATCACAATTGGGTTAATCGTGGGGGCGGCTAGCAAAAAGCCGATGGACACCGATACGGGTGCGCCTTGTAGCAGTAACCGCCGGGACACGGGTACATTCCCGCATTCACACACCGGGAAGAAAAATCCCGCACAACTCCCGATAACCGCGCCGAGGAAGGGGTTCTTGGGTAAAGACGCAATCAGTCGTTCCTCATCGACGAACAACAGCAGCAAGCCGGAAAATAAGACGCCAATGAGTAAAAATGGCATGGCTTCGACCAGCAAACTCAAGAAAAGGGTAAAGGCGTTGTTTAACTGACTCATGCGTTTCGCGATCGAGGGTGTTTTTACACGTAAGCGCTATTGTATCAGATAGTTTCCAGGGAGGGAGGGAAACGGGGATCAAGGGATAATAAGTACCATTCACGGTGCAATAAATCAAATCAGGATTTACACAAATTTATGATTTAACTATCATCTTTAGGGGACTGTTCATAAATCATTAGTGTCAACTTAAGCTCAAACATCTGTAATACCTTGAGACGGAACCCTCCTCTTATCCTTACTTTTCACCGGATCTGGAAAACCTCTCTCCTGCAAGGAGAGAGGCTTTGAATTCTTCCCCTTCCCTGCAAAAAAAAGCGAAGCATCCTTTGCCATCTCCCATGGAACAAAAAGCGAAGCATCCGTTGGCTTCCCCCTTTTGAAGGGGGACGGGAGGGGGATCAAAAAAGGGGAGAACGAGAGGGGTGGGAAGGGGGCTGAGGGGTTAACATTAAGCCAATGATATCCATGAGGACATTTCCGGAATGACAACCAACCCCTTAGAATCAGTAAAATCTCGTCTAATTGCGTTTTATCTGCCACAGTTTCATCCGATTCCTGAAAATGATCAAGCCTGGGGAAAAGGGTTTACAGAATGGACAAATGTTGCCAAAGCTAAGCCGTTATTCCCCGGACACGACCAACCTAAAATTCCGGCTGATTTAGGATTTTATGACTTGCGTTTACCCGAAGCCCGACAAGCGCAAGCGGATCTGGCAAGAGAGTATGGAATTGAAGGGTTTTGTTATTGGCATTACTGGTTTGGGGGTAAGCGGGTTTTAGAACGACCGTTTAATCAGGTCTTAAAATCAGGTGAGCCAAATTTCCCGTTTTGTTTAGCTTGGGCAAATCAAACTTGGACGGGAATTTGGCACGGTTGTCCGGATCGGGTTTTAATTGAGCAAACCTATCCTGGTTTGGCAGATTATACGACTCATTTTTATACCCTCTTGGAGGCGTTTACTGACCCTCGTTATATCACAGTTGAGGGTAAACCTCTATTTTTGGTTTATAATCCGGAGGAGTTGCCAGATCCGAAACAATTTACGGACTGTTGGAGAGACTTAGCGATTAAATCTGGGTTAAAGGGACTCTATTTAATTGGAGTTGCCCGACATGAATACTGGTTTCCTGAACCTAATGGGTTTGATGCATCTATTGTTATCAATCCGGATTATGTTTTTACGCAGGCTTCAGCCCGAATTTTCCCAGGGAAGCGGAGTTTAACTAAAGTTAAGCAAAAGTTGAGTGCCTTTTCATCCCGGAGGTTCTACCAAAAATATAAACAGTTTTCGGATTATCCACTACTTTACTCTTATGAAAAAGCGATTAAGTGTGCGTTTAAGGGAAGTCATCCGTATTTTGTGACTTATCCCTGTATTTTTCCGAATTGGGATAATACGCCGAGAACAGGTATCTATGGATTAGTGTTTCTCAAATCAACGCCGGATTTATTTAGAGTTCATCTGCAAGAGGCGATTGAAACGGTATCGGAAAGGGAATCTGAAAAGCGGCTAATTTTTATCCGTTCGTGGAATGAATGGGCGGAAGGGAATTATTTGGAACCTGATCTGAAATTTGGCAAGGCGTTTTTAGAGGTTATTCGCGATGAAATTTATAGTTGAAACTCAAATCAGAATCGGCGACTGAAGTCACAGCTACACAAACAAAGTCCGCCTGCGCGGACTGGATAATAAAGAGGTTTGTAAACCGGGATTTGGTATGATTGTTGTGTTCCCTATTCAGCAATCCAATGGAAAATTGTAGAGCGTTAGCGAGTTGGGTGCATGTCAATGCAAGTAGGTTAGTCCCTTGGAACGTAGGCTCTCGGCTCTCGCCTTCTCGTACTCGCCTAGGAGAACCTGAAGAGTAGAGTAACCCAACGAGAGAAACCTGCGAAAGTCTGGGCGGGTTTAGTCACATCTAGGTGCAACCGAAAAGATAGTAGTAAAACCCGCCCCTACAAAAGCGCCAGATTCCCTCGAAGGTTGTGAAGGGTCACACGCCATGTTCGACTAGCGATGTGAAGGCTCAATGTCGTGAACACTAAAGAAAAATATTCTCTTTTATTAGGATGAATAGCATTTAGGAATAGAGGTGAAAAATAACCATGTCATACAGTGATTTTACCTTAGAAAATCTAGAGAACGACTTTAATCTGATTATTCAAGAGCGAGTTGAACTCTTTGACTCAGTACAACCTGTCCCGCCTAGCCCACTATTGAGTGAAACATTAGAGGAAAATATCCCTCTGGCATTAGAGATTAATACGGAAAAAGCACGTTCTGAGATGATTATTACTCCCATCCTCATCGAAGTTCGCCGAAAATACAACCGCCAGATCAGCCTATTTTCGGGAACTGACTTTAATATTGATAAAGACAGAGGACTGAATGGTAGATGTGATTTTATTCTCAGTCATTCGCCCAAACAGTTAGAAGTGACAGCACCAGTCGTCACACTGGTGGAAGCTAAGAACGATAATATTAAATCAGGAATTCCCCAATGTATTGCCGAGATGCTCGCGGCTCAGATTTTTAACGAACACAAAAATAATGAAATTGGTTGTATTTATGGAGTTATTACAACCGGAAGTATTTGGAAATTTATCAAATTAGTCAAAACGACAGTTTCTATTGAGCGCGGAGAACATTATCTGAATAACTTGGACGCGATTTTGGGGATTTTCTCACAGATTATTCAGACAACTCGTCCTCTATCTCTACCCTTAGAACTCTAAGCAAGAGGAGGCGATTGAAATCGCAGCTACACAAACAAAGTCCGCCTGCGCGGACTAGGTTATAACGGGGGTAGCTAACCCAGATTTGGTATAAGACGTTTCGCCGGAACATCTCTACTCTGGATCTCTGGCAGCAGATAATGGTACAATTCGCCCTGATAAATCAATTTATCTCAACCCAATTGGTATTACTCAATAGGCATTGGGGCTGAGGGGTCAACTAATTGTTGCAAGACGGTGCGATCGCGTGAGTTTATTGCCCTGACCCATGACTGAATTGAATGCCCAGTATATATTGAGTTTAGAACATGAGCTTTAAAGGTTTCTAAACTAGGTAAATTAATTCTATCCATCTTGGCAAAATTGGTATCAATACGGTAGGGAAAACTGCCTGTCAGTTGACGGATACGCCTTTGATAATCTGGATCAGGACGATATTGCTGTGCCTTATATCCCCAGTCATGAATCAACTGCATCGCTTGATTAAATTGCTCCTCCGTCCCCTGAAATTTATAGCCATGGCAGTTTGTTTGTTACTGATAATCCTCTTGCCAGTTTCCTGTCTCATTCAAGTGTCGGGTGATAGCATATTCTAGGAGATTGCCAATGATCGGTGATAGTTTACTGACGATTTTGGATAGCTCTATAGCTCCCTGAATATCCCTAGGTCTTGAGACGGTAAGAACATCTATAGTATGCCCTCTCAAGCTGAGTAAAGCAGCCGTAGCAATTTCTAGAGCTTCCTGATAGCACATTACCGCTCTATTTCCTGTAACGTGATTTCAAGATGTTGAATAAAGTCATTCAGTGAAATTCCAATGGCTTGACAAAATGCACGGAGTTACACAATATCTATACGTCTTTCACCCCGTTCACATTTACTTACAAATGACTGAGTTTGCTGGAGGGATTGGGCAATTTGTTCTTGTGTCAACCCTGCGGCTTTTCTGGCTGAGCGGAGGTGACTCAGAAATAGGGCATATTCTCTTGTACAAATGGACTTTTCCATCTGAGTTTACCTCCCCAATTAATGATATAGTCGGTGGAACAATGGTCAAAAATGCGAGCTAAATGGCATCATAGTCATGGAATTACGAATGTTTGGTCGGAACCAGCAGTTCGGGGTAAGGAACGCCTGAAAAATCGGCAGGCAAAATGTCTTCATGGAAATCAGAAGCCTTTACGTTTAATTGAACTGATTATTCTGGCGACTAGCGATGTTGGCGATGTGGTGTGGGAACCGTTTGGCGGGATGTGTTCAGCCGCCGTAGTGTCGTTACGCAAGGGGCGGCGGTGTTATAGTGCAGAAGTTAATTCGGATTACTATCAACTGGCGAAAGCACGGTTGGAACAAGAGTACGAGCGGATTAATTCGTTTCTGTTCCCGGAATTTCTGTGATGGTAATGTAATGGTACTGGTGTGGCACACCAAGTTTGATAGATTAACCTTACGCTGGGAAACCGTAGGGGCGCACGGCGTGCGCCCGATTTAATGGTAAAGTCTATTCCAATATTTTAGCTGTGTCACACCAGTAGTGGCGTGGCACACCAAATTTGATGGATTAGCATTACGCAAAAGAAACCTATAAAATCAGGGGCTAAAGCCCCTACTACGAACTACGAACTACAAACGTCTAATATTCGGCTTAACTGTATTCCTCTGGCTCAAAAGTCTCTCCAGGAAAAACGTGGTTATTGAGAATCTGATCCAGAGAATAAGGACATTTTGAGGGAAAGGTTTTGTAACTCAAAGAGGTTTCGCGAACGGCTAAATCTAAGGCATCTTGGTATCCATTCTCTAGGGCTTCAGGTAGGTAAGGTTGCAGACTGGGACTTTTTTTAAGCAGCCGTTCGACGCGACGGCGTTGTTCCCGGATAGTGGCAAACCAACTCCTTGAGCGGTTATCAGGCTGAAACTCCCACTTCAGCAAATGTCCTAATAAAATTCCCAAGCGATTTTCCAACTCTTGGCGTTCCTGCCTACCCAATGCTTCTATCTCCTCAACCAAGTTGGGAATATCTAACTGACTCCACTTTTGTTCCTGGAGCAATTTTGCTTGTTCCTGTGTCCATCCATAAAAGTCGAGTTCGTAAGCTGGAGACGATTTATTGGTTGTTTTCATTGGCTTATTTTGTGGCTAATCTAATGATAGTTTAGATAATTGCTGGTCAATAATTTCTACGGCTATGGGTTATCGGGTCACTACATCCTATAATTTTGATTCAGGGAAGGGAACTGGGGACTTAGATTTTTCAAATGGCTCATCTTTCAGGGGACTGATGCCAATCCATGTCTGATGGCGCAATAATCAAAGATGGCGAAATAGGGAATAACTGCTGTGCAACTGACAAAGCGACGCGAACAAATTGAACAAATCGTAGTCACCGCTGAGCAGATGCGCGAGATTGAAGGGCGTATCTTTGAGGCGGGAATGCCTGTCGCGGCGTTGATGGAAAAGGTGGCGGGGTTGATTACGAGGCGGATTCAAACCCTTTATCCCTACCCGCAAACGCGGCGCGTGGGCGTGTTAGTGGGTCCGGGACATAATGGTGGTGATGCTTTGGTGGTAGCGCGGGAGTTACGGTGTCAGGGCTACGAGGTGCTGATTTACCGTCCGATTAATAAGCTTAAGGAACTAACATCCCACCATGCTCACTATGCTGAAAGTTTGGGGATTCCCTTTTATGAACAGATTAAGCCGTTGCTGGATTGTGATTTAATTATTGATGGATTGTTTGGCTTTGGGCAAACGCGATCGCTCGAAGGAAATCTGGCGGATACGGTTAAGCAATTGAATCAACTATCTCAACCTATCCTCAGTATCGATTTACCCTCTGGAATTCACACGGATACCGGGGAAGTCTTGGGTACGGCAATTCGGGCAAGTCGCACATTCTGCTTGGGGTTATGGAAGCAGGCTTACCTGCAAGATCAAGGATTGGATTATCTGGGGGAGGCGGAATTAATTGATTTCGGTATCCCCTTGGCGGATATTTGGGCAGTTTTGGGTCAATCACCGGGACTCATGCGGGTGACTTCCTCAATGGTGCGGGATTGTCTGCCGTTAAAACGTTCAGCCGCTACCTATAAATATAAGGAAGGGCATCTGCTGCTGATTTGTGGCTCAACCCAATATTCTGGCGGTGCCATTTTAACCGCACTGGGGGCGCGGGCGTCTGGGGTGGGAATGCTGTCTGTGGCGGTTCCGGATTCGCTGAAACCGTTATTAGTTAGTCATGTGCCGGAATCGCTGGTGATTGGGTGTCCGGAAACCCCCAGTGGCGCGATCGCACAACTTCCTGATTCTGTAAACTTAAGTAAATTTAGTGCGATCGCCTGTGGTCCGGGTTTGACGCTGGATGCTAAGTCTTTGGTACAAGGATTAATGGGGGTGGAATGTCCCCTGATTTTAGACGCCGATGGCTTAAATAGTTTGGCGGAACTGAAAACGATTCCCACGTTAATCCGGCGTCAGGGGGCGACGGTTTTAACCCCACATATCGGTGAGTTCAAGCGGTTATTTCCTGATTCGGCGGAGTTACTTCCAAATCGCGTAAGCGCGGTACAGAAGGCGTCTGTGCTGAGTCGATCCGTGATTTTATTAAAAGGCGCCAGAAGTGCGATCGCGAATTCTCAGGGATCGGTTTGGTTGGTGCCAGAAAGTACACCTGCGTTAGCCCGTGGTGGGAGTGGCGATGTGCTTACGGGGCTGATTGGCGGTTTAGTCGCACAGCCAGCTACAGCTAAATTTCCCTTAGACGCCATCGTCGCGGCGGCGGTTTGGTGGCACGCCAAAGCTGGAATTTTAGCCGCACAGGAACGCACGGAGTTGGGCGTGGATGCTTTTACTTTGTCAGAGTATCTCATCCCCGTGTTTCAAGACAGTAGAGGGTAGAGATAGGGGAGATAGGGGAGATGGGGGAGATGGGGGAGATGGGGGAGATGGGAAGAGTTTTGAAAGTTGTAGGGGCGGGTTTTACCATTAACGGGAAGGTTTTCACCCTGATATAACTAAACCCGCCCCAACGGAGTGCCAGAATTCTTCGACCAAGGACAAATGACGAATGACGAATGACGAAATAAAGATATAAGAAATATAAATATAAAAATTGAGGCAGGATAAAACTCAAGATTTTGTGAATTTTTAATAAAGTCTACAGCCGTTAGACGAAATTCTCTACACCAGAAGTGTTTACAGCATTAGCTTTTCGGAAGGTTCATCTATTTATCGGTCTTCCGCTGCAATACATCTCGGTATAGAAATAAGGTAAGCCATTCTTGATCCTGAGTTTTTGTCACTCGATCATGACGTTTGCCTGGAACACTTGACTTGACAAATGCTCTGTGTACGGCTAATATTTTTGACTTTGTTCAACAAGCAAAAATTGTCCAATCTCCGGATTTCTTATTTGTCCAGTATTTCGCTGTTGTGGCAACCGAAAAATGACCAACTGAACCCTCCGTCCTTAAATCCCCATGTTGTGGCAACCGAAAAATGACCAACTGAACCCTCCGTCCTTAAATCCCCAATTGTGTGTTTCCCATGACTAATGAACTACTGCAACAAGTCCGGATTTTAGATCCGGTGTCTGGAACCGACCAACTCGCTGATGTGCTAATTACAGATGGCATCATCAAGGCTGTTGCACCGAAAATTGCGGAGTGGTCAAGTGATACGGTGGTGCGGGATTGCCAAGGTCTAATTTTAGGGACTGGCTTAGTTGATCTTTACAGTCATTCGGGGGAGCCCGGATATGAGGAACGAGAAACCTGGGCATCACTTCTCGCCGCAGCGACGGCGGGCGGCTTTACCCGACTAGCAATTTTACCGGATACAGTACCACCGTTAGATAATCCCTCTGGACTTGCCCGTGTGCGCCAGCAGGAGGGTTCCCATCCCAGCCACTCTTCCCCTCACCTGTATTACTGGGGGGCGATAACCCAGGGCGTGGAAGGACAACAGATGACGGAATTAGCTGAGTTAGCCGCCGCAGGTGTCGTGGGTTTTGCCGATGGGCGTCCTTTATCGAATCTGGCACTATTGCGGCGAGTGTTAGAATACCTGCACCCCTTGCCAATCCCAGTGGCGTTATGGGCGTGTGACCCCAAGTTAAAGGGAAATGGGGTGATGCGGGAAGGGGCGAATTCTATCCGTTTTGGGATTCCTGGAAATCCTGCGATGTCAGAATCAGCCGCATTATCTGCCATCTTAGAAGTGGTGAGTGCGATCGCGACTCCGGTTCATTTGATGCGTATATCAACCCGTCGCGGTGTGGAATTGATTCAAGAGGCGAAAGCACGAGGCGTCCCAGTTACTGCCAGCACCTCTTGGATGCATTTGCTACTGGATACTCAAGATTTAAGTAATTATAATCCCAATTTACGCCTAGACCCCCCATTAGGTAATCCCGATGACCGCATCGCCCTCATTGAAGGCATTCGGGATGGGGTGATTGATGCCATTGCTATTGACCATACACCCTACAGCTACGAAGAGAAAACAGTTGCCTTTGCCGAAGCGCCACCAGGAGTTATTGGTTTAGAGTTAGCGTTACCCTTACTTTGGCAATATTTAGTGGAAACGGGCGTATGTTCAGCATTGCAACTGTGGCAAACTATTAGCACAAATCCAGCGTCTTGTCTAGGTCAATCCCCTGCCAAGATTGCCAATGATCAACCCGCCGAACTGGTGTTATTTGACCCGCAGCAGAGTTGGACAGTGGCACAAGATACCCTGAAATCCCTCTCTAGGAATACACCCTGGTTTGGGAAAAAACTTAGGGGACGCACGGTTAAAACGTGGTCAGGATTGACATAATTTTATCCTTGAACCACCATTTGTAGGGAACCCTTCATTTAATCTTACGCCCGGAAACCGTAGGGGCGCACCGACGTGCGCCCGATTCAGATGTTATAGCAGTAAGCTGTCATGCATTTAAATTGGGTATTAGTAGCGAGCAAGATGCAAAGCCTGCGGCATGGCTTCGCTAAACGCACTACAACCCGGATTTCGTTATTATTGACATTAAGGTTTAAATGCCGAACAGCTTAGTTGAACGGGGTCTATAGGACGGCACATTTTTCCCGAATATAAAATCACCTAAACTGCTCAGAAAAGTCAAGCCCTAATTCTATTGTTTTTGGAAATCTATTTTATTCAAGTCATGGGCTACTTATGTAGAATGTTTGAGAAGATGAACGCTAAAACTATTATGATGGGATAAGGCTAATGCCCTCAATGGCTTTTCCAAATTGAGATGCTCTTACCCTAGTGCCATTGCCTGATCACCCACCCACATTTGTCACCACCGTTGCTAAATCGACGGCTATTTCACTTTTATCGAGAGTAGATTGTTATACTGCCACTGGGAGATACTATTCAATCAAGACTCGATAAGCAGATAACCACTCATGCAGCCCACCGACGCCAGCAAATTTACCGACAAAGCCTGGGAAGCGATCGTTAAATCCCAAGACGTTGCCCGCCGCTGTCGCAATCAACAGCTAGAAGTTGAACATGTGGCGATCGCACTCTTGGAACAAGAGGGGTTAGCCACCCGGATTCTCTCACGGGTGACGGTGGATGTGCCGACGTTTAAGCAGCAATTGGAAGCCTTCGCCAACCGCCAAGCTAAGGTGAATAATGTTGACCAACTCTACCTGGGGCGAGGCTTGGATATTATGCTGGATAATGCCGAGGCATCCAGAGTCGCCCTGGAAGATGATTATATTGCGGTTGAGCATTTACTCTTGGGATTAGCCGTTGATGAACGGATTGGACGCCGCTTGTTTAAAGGGTTTGACCTGGATAGTCCCAAACTCGAAGCCGCAATTAAAGCAATTCGGGGTTCGCAAAAAGTCACCGATCAAAGTCCCGAATCCCGCTATGAAGCGCTAGAGAAATTTGGGCGGGATTTGACCGAACAAGCCAAAGCCGGGAAACTTGATCCGGTAATTGGGCGGGATGAAGAGATTCGTCGGGTGGTGCAAGTCTTATCCCGCCGTTCCAAAAATAACCCGGTACTCATTGGAGAACCCGGTGTCGGCAAAACCGCGATCGCAGAAGGATTGGCACAACGGATAATTAATGGAGATGTGCCAGAATCCCTCAAAGAACGCCAGTTGATTTCCCTGGATATGGGGAGTTTAATTGCGGGGGCGAAATATCGAGGGGAATTTGAAGACAGACTCCGCGCCGTGTTACGGGAAGTTACCCAGTCTGATGGGCATATTGTCCTATTTATTGATGAATTGCACACCGTTGTCGGTACCGGATCAGGTCAAGGGACAATGGATGCCGGGAATTTACTCAAACCCATGCTAGCGCGAGGCGAATTGCGCTGTATTGGTGCCACTACCTTAGATGAGTACCGCAAGCATATTGAAAAAGACGCCGCCTTGGAACGACGGTTTCAACAGGTACTGGTGCGACAGCCGACGGTGGACAATACGATTTCTATTTTACGGGGACTTAAGGAACGCTACGAAGTTCACCATAATGTGACGATTACTGACTCCGCCTTAGTCGCCGCCGCGACGCTATCGAATCGGTATATTAGCGATCGCTTTTTGCCAGATAAAGCCATTGATTTAGTTGATGAAGCCGCCGCTAAGCTGAAAATGGAGATTACCTCCAAACCCGTGGAACTCGAAGCCATTGATCGCAGGCTGATGCAGCTAAAGATGGAAAAGCTATCCCTAGAAGCCGAAAGCCAGCGTCAGGGTGTCGCCGCCGTTAGCAGTGCTTATCAGTCGTCTCAGGAACGGTTAGCCCGGATTGAACAAGAGATTGAACAACTCGAAACCAATCACCAACAGCTTAACGGACAATGGCAATCGGAAAAACAACTTTTAGAAGAAATTAATACCCTGAAAAAAGAAGAAGACCAACTCCGGGTTAAAATTGAGCAAGCAGAACGGGCTTATGACCTGAATCAAGCCGCCCAGCTTAAGTATGGACAATTAGAGGTACTCCAGCACGATCGCGAGGCAAAAGAGACGATGATGATGGAACTCCAAGCAAAGGGTTCCGCCTTACTCCGGGAACAAGTCACCGAAGCCGATATTGCCGAAATTGTCGCCAAGTGGACTGGGATTCCCGTAAAACGATTGCTGGAGTCGGAACGCCAGAAACTCTTACAGCTAGAAGGACATCTGCATAAACGAGTCATTGGACAAGGAGAAGCCGTGGAAGCCGTAGCCGCCGCCATTCGTCGTGCTAGGGCGGGGATGAAAGATCCCGGACGCCCCATCGGTTCATTCCTCTTCTTGGGACCCACAGGTGTGGGGAAAACGGAATTGGCGCGGGCTTTGGCACAGTTCCTTTTTGACAGCGAGGATGCTTTAGTCCGGATTGATATGTCCGAGTATATGGAGAAACACGCCGTTTCCCGGTTAATTGGCGCACCTCCCGGATATGTTGGCTATGAAGAAGGAGGACAACTCACCGAAGCCATTCGCCGTCGCCCCTACTCGGTAGTGTTACTGGATGAAGTGGAAAAAGCACACCGAGATGTATTTAACATTTTATTACAAGTCCTTGACGACGGACGCATTACCGACTCCCAAGGGCGAACCGTGGATTTCCGCAATACGATTATTGTCATGACCAGTAATATTGGCAGTGATCATATCCTGAATGTAGCGGGAGATGATGCCCAATATGAGGAGATGCGGAAGCGAGTCACCGATGCCTTAAGAAAGCAATTTCGCCCCGAATTCGTCAACCGTGTCGATGATATCATCATCTTCCACACCCTGACGCGCAAGGAACTGCGGCAAATTGTCGAGATTCAACTGCGACGGATTGAACAGTTGTTAGCGGATCAGAAAATCTCCATTGAACTGTCATCGACGGCGCAAGACTATGTGGTGAATGTCGGGTATGATCCCGTCTATGGGGCGCGTCCTCTGAAGCGAGCAATCCAACGGGAACTGGAAAACCCAATTGCCACGAAGTTATTAGAAAACACATTTGGGGCGGGAGATACAATCCTCGTTCATTGTGTGGATAACGCCCTCACCTTTGAGAAAAAGGAGGCAGTAAATTTGCCGGAACCGCAATCGGTACATTGAACGGGTTTCGTAAAAAATCTTCATTAAAGTTTTAGGAGAATCTCTCCCGAATTCAGCTACTATTCAGTTAGGATCAGAATCCAGGACAGGGGCATCTCAATAAAACCTTAAAAGTTCGTAGTAAGCACTTTAGCGCCATCATTAGCGCCATCAGTGCCTCAGAACTAACCACAAACACTTAAGCCGATTATCTTCTCAACTAGGCAAAAGTGACATTTGACTTTTGACCTTTAACTTTTGACTTGTTATGTCCCTTAACTTTACCGTCGCGATTCCCACCTACAATGGCGGAAGCCGAATCCCCGAAGTATTAGAACAACTGCACCGTCAAACGGGTACAGAATCGATTCGCTGGGAAGTTATCGTTATTGATAATAACAGTACCGATAATACGGCTGAGATTGTTAAAGCGTATCAGGAAAACTGGTCTCCCGACAATCCCTTACGATACTGCGTTGAAGCGAGACAAGGGGCAGGATTTGCCCGACAGTTAGCCGTTCAGGAAGCGCAAGCGCCCCTCATTGGCTTTTTAGATGATGATAACATTCCCGCCCTCAATTGGGTGGCTGCTGCAGTTAGCTTTGCTCAAGCCTATCCCCAGGCGGGAGCCTATGGAAGTCAAATCCACCCCGACTTTGAAGTACCGCCTCCAGACAGCTTACAACCTATCTTACCCTTTTTGGCGATCGCAGAACGCGGTGACCAACCCTTTCGCTACGAACCCCGCCACAAATTATTACCCCCTTCAGCCGGATTAGTTATCCGGAAACAGGCTTATCTTGACAGTGTTCCTAGTCAACTGATTTTAACCGGAAGAATTCAGGGAAATATGCTCACCGGGGAAGACTTGGAAATGTTAAGTTATATGCAGCTCAACGGCTGGGAAATTTGGTATAACCCAGCTATGGAAATCGACCATAAAATCCCCCAGAAACGCTTAGAACGAGACTATTTAATTCCCTTTATGCGTGGCATTGGACTTAGCCGTTTTGTCACCCGCATGTTAAGTGTTAAACCTTGGCAACGCCCCTTAGCTTTTGTTGCCTATACCGTTAACGACTTGCGGAAACTCATTATTCACAGCCTTAAATATCAGGGAAAACGTCAATCGGATTTAGTCGCCGCTTGTCAATGGCAACTTGTTTTGAGTAGTTTAGAGAGTCCATTCTATTTATACAAAAATGGCTATTTCAATCGCCCTAACCAAATCATTACCCTGAAAGGTAAGTAGGTGGCTAGAACAAAAACACCATCAATACTGTTCGATTAAGGGGAGATGGGGGACACCTCGACTTCGCTCGGTGTGTCAGATGGGGGAGATTATGTAGGGGCGGGTTTCACTACTATCTTTTTGGTTACACCCAGATGTAAATAAACCCGCCCCGACTAAATGACGAAAGACCAATGACAAATAACCAATGACAACTGACTAATGACAAAACAATGTCTATAGACTTTACAGTAGCGATTCCTACATATAATGGTGCCAGCCGTTTGCCGAAGCTGTTTGAGAAACTGCGACAGCAAACAGGTTTAGACCAGATTTCCTGGGAAATAATTGTGATTGATAATAACAGTAGCGATAATACCGCTCAAGTGGTGCAGGAGTATCAAATGAACTGGCTACCTGGTGTTCCCTTAACCTACATCCTGGAACCGGAACAAGGTGCCGCTTATGCCAGATTACGGGCAGTAAAAGAAGCGCAGGGGGAACTCATTGGATTTTTAGATGATGATAACTTACCCAATCCAGACTGGATAGCCCAAGCGTATACCTTTGCCCAGGAACATCCCCAAGCCGGTGCATTTAGTGGGCAAATTCATGGCGACTTTGAAGTCGAACCGCCAGAAAACTTTCAACGTATTCAAGCTTTTCTTGCTATTCGGGAACATGGTTCTACGCCTCATCAATTTGAACCAGAAAACTTGAGATTACCGCCTGCGGCTTCATTGGTGGTGCGAAAAAAAGCCTGGTGTGATAGTGTTCCGTCGCGTCCCCGGTTAACAGGTAAATTACCGGGAGTGATGATACAGGGGGATGACTATGAACCCTTACTCTATATGTATAAAGCTGGATGGGAAATTTGGTATCATCCAGACTTGCATACCTATCATCAAATACCGCGATGGCGATTAGAACGGGATTATTTACTCTCTATTTCCCGAGGTTGTGGGTTAGCCACCTGCCAGTTGCGGATGTTGAATGCTAAACCTTGGCAGAAACCACTGATTATTATTCGCAACCTTTTAGGCAGCTTGCGTCGAGTTGTTTTGCAGTTTCTTAAATATCGGGGGCAATTCAAGACTAATCTAATTGCAGCTTGTGAAATGGAATTTTTCTGGGGAAGTTTAATTAGTTCATTTTTGGTTGTGAAACGAAGTTCATTAACATAAATATAAACTTGAAGCGAAACTCAAGGTATTGCCAGATAATCCCCAAGTTGCTGTCGTCTATAGAGGGATACTAAAACGGTTGAAAACGTTGTTTCGCCATAAACCGTTAACTGGAGTTGCGCCAGTCAGCCCCCTCTGAAGTCTCAAGTGAGGAAATCCGAATCTTATCCGTGGGTCATCCCCTCCTGAAAACTAGCCGCGATCGCGCAAAATCATCAATGAACCCTAAACCTATATGGCGTGATACCTATGACTGTACTCGAACAGGGAAAAATCACCATTCATACTGAGAATATCTTTCCCATTATCAAGAAGTCGCTCTACACCGACCACGAAATCTTCTTGCGGGAATTGATTTCCAACGCTGTGGACGCCATCCAGAAGCTGAAGATGGTCTCCTACTCTGGGGAAGTGGATGGGGATGTGGGGGAACCGGAAATTACCATTTCCCTGGATAAAAATAACAAAACCCTCTCCGTCTCCGATAACGGAATTGGCATGACGGTTGAGGAGGTGAAAAAATACATTAACCAAGTTGCCTTCTCCAGCGCCGAAGAGTTTATCCAGAAATACCAAAAAGACGCTGACCAGCAGATTATCGGTCACTTCGGCTTGGGCTTCTACTCCTGCTTCATGGTGGCAAAGAAAGTAGAGATTGATACCCTCTCCTACCAAGCCGAGGCTGAGGCGGTGCATTGGTCCTGTGATGGGTCGCCTCAGTTTGAATTGTCGGAATCCTCTCGCCAGGAACGGGGAACCACGATTACACTGACGCTACAGGATGAGGAAACAGAATATGCAGAACCTGCCCGGGTTCGCCAACTGGTGAAGAAGTACTGCGACTTCATGCCTGTACCGATTAAGATGGATGGCGAGGATCTCAATCAACACAAGGCACTGTGGAAACAATCACCACGGGATCTCAAGGATGAGGACTATTTAGAATTTTATCGCTATCTGTATCCGTTTCAGGAAGACCCCCTGCTGTGGGTGCATCTGAAGACCGATTATCCGTTTTTGTTGAATGGGATTCTCTATTTCCCCAAACTGAAGCCAGATGTAGATGTGACCAAAGGTCATATCAAGCTATTCTGTAATCAGGTCTTTGTCAGCGACAACTGCGAAGAAGTCATTCCCAACTTCCTCATGCCCTTGCGCGGGGTAATTGATAGTCCCGACATTCCCATCAATGTGTCCCGTTCCGCCCTCACCAATGACCGGACGGTGCGCCGGATTGCGGATTTTATCGCCAAGAAAATTGCTGACCGTCTCAACCAACTGTATACTGAGCAACGGCAAGACTATATCCGCTGCTGGCAAGATGTGGGCACCTTTGTTAAGTTTGGGGCGCTGAATAACGATAAGTTCAAAAAGCAAGTCGAAGATATCATTCTCTATCGCACCACCTATTCTGGGGAATCAGAAAGCCAAGCAGAGACACCGGAGGTAGAGGTGCAGTCGCCAGAAGACGATGCTTGGCAAGAGGTGAGTCCATCCGCCGTGAATCAGGATGAGCAAGGGCGAACCTATACGACGCTGAAAGAGTATTTAGACCGCAACAAAGCCAAGCACGAGAACCACGTCTTCTACTGCACCGACGAAGCCGCCCAAGCCACGTATGTGGAACTGCACAAGAATCAGGGCTTAGAAGTCCTCTATATGGACTCGTTTATCGATACCCACTTTATTAGTTTCCTGGAACAGGAATACTCGGATGTGAAGTTCTCGCGGGTGGACTCAGAGTTAGATAATACCCTGGTTGACCAAGACAAGGCGTCGGATATCGTTGACCCTAAAACCAATAAGACTCGTAGCGAACTGATTAAGGAGTTATTTGAGCAGGCGATAAATAAGCCCAAGGTGAATGTGAAAACCCAGGCGCTGAAATCCGATGACCCCCAAGGAACACCGCCAGCGATGGTATTATTACCGGAAGCCATGCGACGGTTACAGGATATGACCGCCCTACTGCAGCAGCAAGCGGCGCAGTTTCCGGAGGAGCATATTTTAGTGGTGAATACGGCGCATCCCTTGATTCAGAACTTGGTGGAGATTAGTCAGGGGAGTATTGTTCAAGGGGCGGGTTCATCGCCGAGTGGAGAACTGGCAAATCAAATTTGTCAACACGTCTATGATTTGGCATTAATGGCGCAACGGGGCTTTGACGCCAACGGAATGAAGGCGTTTGTAGAACGGTCGAATCAGGTGTTGACGCGGTTAACTGAACGCTAGATACCTGTAGGGGCGCACGCTTCGTGCGCCCTCACCGACGTGCATTACAGTCTATCCCAGGTTGCTAATAATTTATTACCAAAGGTTGGCAAATAGCAATTATTTTTGTTAAAACTTGGCTAGGTAACTGGTGCTGGGTGGTCTTATGGTTAATCTAAAAAATCACAGAATTTCAAGAATGACCTAACTCCAGCCAGTAAAAATTAACCAATCCCAATCGCCCCCTATGACAGAATTACCGGATAGCTCAACTCCTGCTCAAATTAAGGGTATACTCCATCAAGCGTTAGGAAACCTGGAAAAGTTTGATAATTGTGCATTGCTCGATTACCCAAATCATCTCAATATTGGTGACGAAATGATTTGGTTAGGTGAACTATTTTACTTAATAGATTGTCTAAAAACTCAAATAGATTATGTAGCCAGTGCTGACTCTTTTTCAGCAAAAGTCATGGAAAATAAGGTAGGTAAAGCCCCCATACTACTCCATGGTGGCGGTAACCTGGGAGATTTGTGGCCTAAGTATCAAAGCTTTCGCCATGAGATTATATCAAACTACCATGACCGACCTATAATTATACTGCCTCAGAGTATTTATTTTGCTGATATAGATAATTTAAAACGAGCTGCTAATATATTTAATTCTCATCCAAATTTAACTATTTTTGCTCGCGAGAACTATAGTTATCAAATAGCGCTAAATTATTTCTCAAATTGTCGCGTAATTAAGTCGCCTGATATGGCTTTTCAAATGGTGGGAATGCCAGTAATTTCCTTTACAACTAAGTCGAACTCAAATATTTTGTATCAAAGAAGACAAGACCAAGAGTTAAGTCAATCCTTTGCTCCCCCTTCTATTGACATTGAAAACTTAGTTGTAGAAGATTGGAGATCCTATCAATGGATTTATAGAGAGAAACTCAAGAATGCCCAAGTGTGGTATTGGCAGATTCCCGGTAGCGTTCGGATAATGCGAGAGGTTTGGCAGCGAGGTTTGGCAAATCCTAGAGAGTGGATTTCTCGAACTCTCTGGAACAAAATGCATCCCTATGCTGCTAAATTTGATCGGGCAGACCAACCCAACTTGCACAAAAAAGCTTGGGAGTTAATGCATTGTGGTATTTATCAATTTAATAACTATAAATATGTTATTACTAATCGACTTCATGGGCATATATTATGTTTGATTTTAGGTAAGCCTCATGTATTATTGCCGAATAAATATTACAAAAATAAATCTTTTTATGAAACCTGGACTTCTTCTATTCCTTTTTGTCGATTTGCTCAAAATGAGTCACAAATTAAAGTGGCTGTTAGTGAAATTAGAGAATTTTGTTTCTAATTCATAGTTATTTTTTTGGCTAGGTATGTTTTTTATTTATTATGCCTAAAATATCTGTAATAATTCCGGTTTATAATGGAAAAGAAACCATCAAAGAAACAATTACATCAGTATTAAATCAAACGTTTTCAGATATTGAAATTTTAGTCATTAATGATGGCTCGACAGACGGCACCTTAGAAGTCGTTGATAGTATTCAAGATCCTCGCTTAAACGTTTTTTCCTATGCCAATGCCGGTTTAGCGGCGAGTCGCAATCGAGGTTTTGCCCTAGCTAGGGGTGACTATGTTTCCTTTATGGATGCAGATGACCTATGGACACCCGATAAGTTAGAGGCTCAATTTAAGGCGCTGCAAGCTACTCCTCAAGCCGCCGTAGCTTATAGCTGGACTGATTATATTGATGAATTTGGACATTTTTTATATCCAGGGAGTCATGTCACTGAAACGGGAGATATTTTGGCAAAGTTGTTGCTGAATAACGTTTTAGAAAATGGCTCAAATGCTTTGATTCGTAAACAAGCGTTACAGGAGGTAGGCGGCTTTGATGAATCCCTGACTGCGGCAGAAGATTGGGATATGTGGCTGCGGTTGGCATCTCGCTATCATTTTGTCGCTGTTCCATCTGCTCAAATTTTATATCGACAACCTGTTCATTCCATGTCGGCTAATATTAGCCGCCAAGAAACAGAATGTTTGAAAGTTATAGAACGTCATTTTCATCAAGCACCTGAATCATTGCAGCATCTCAAGAGGTTTAGCATAGCTAATCTCTACACGTACTTGCTCTTTAAAGTGCTAGCTAGCCCTCTTGAGCGCCAAAAAAGTCTGATCGCCGCACGGTGTTTTTGGCAAGCGGTGAGACATGATCCAACATTGCTGCGACGACGATCGCGCCTGATGTTGATCGTCTTGTTTAAAATAGCTGCACCCCTGATCCTACCACCTACACAAGCTCAAACCTGGCATTCGAGGCTGAAGAATTTATCGAAAAAGAAAATGACTTAGCAAGACGCTCACTCCATTCATCCACCAATTAGTGGTTCTCTCGTTCTCGGCTACACTCATAAATTATGGCAAACTTTATTATCCTTATCGATCCCGATTCTGAGCGTCGATCGCACTACATTAAAACCATAGAACCGCTCTTACCGCCAGTCGCCAATCTAGTCACCCATTCCTGTAGTGGGGGAAACTTCCATGCCATCTGGGCGGCTCATCCCCAAGCACCGATTAGTACCGTGACGACTGCCGAGGGGGCTGCAATTATATGGGGGGAAGCCATCACACCTGATTCATCCACTAGAATTGATGCGGCTCGTTTGCAACGCCTTTGGCATAATGCTCCCGCAACATCCTATTTCGACGGCTATTATGCGGCGGTGGTTTATGAGCCAGACGGCAGACTGATGGTTGGAGCCGATGTCTTAGGTATTTTCCCCGTTTACTACTATACCCACCAGGATGTTGCCTTAGTTGCCTCTAGTCCAGAACTTTTCCCATACCACCCCAAGTTCCAAACTCAGTTCAACCCGGCTGGCTTGGTGGGGATTCTATTGACTAATGGCTTATTTAAGGATCAAACCTTATGGCAAGATGTTCAACGTTTAAGTGCGGGTCATTTGCTCACCTGGCAACCCGAAACCTCACCTCAGCTGATCCAACAGTATCAAATTCCTGGTTCGGGTCCGGATCATCCCTATACGCAGCTTTCCTTTGCCGAGCAACTCGACCAACTGGATCATAGCCTCAACCAGGCGATCGCGCGTCATGCACCAGCCGATAAATCCTATAGCCTGCTTCTGTCTGGGGGACTCGATTCCCGAATGCTGGCTGGATATCTTGATCAACAGGGGCGTCAACCCATCGCCCTGACGTTGGGAATTCCCAGCGATATCGAGATGCAGTGTGCTATTCCCGTCGCCCGGACTCTTGGTTTCAACCATCGCCCCCTGAATATCTCATTCAAACAGTATCCCACCTATGCCGAAACCTTGGCGAATTGGGATCATTTAGCCAGTGGCTATAACTGGGTGATGAATTGGGGGCTTCCCTCGGCGTTAGCCCAATTTCCACCCAACTTGGTTACGGGTTATTTAGTTGATCGAGTCATTGGCGGAAAATGGAATTACTCCCTTACCCCCAAAACCCTTTCCTTTGACACCTTTTTTGCCAAAATAAACGCTTGTGCTTTAAGCCAAAATGTGCTAAAAAAACTCCTCCGTCCCGACGTATTTGGTGACTTAGTTGCGGATACATTAGAACAGATTCGAGAGGTTTACATTAGCTATTCTCCAATAGAATCAGCCAGAGCCTGCTGCTTTGAATATTACCACCGACAGCGGTTTCATATTGGCTCCATGGCATGGCAAGCCTGCTTTGGCGCTTGGCCCATCCTGCCGGTTCTCGATCAACAATTGCTGGATATGACCGCCAAATTTCCGGTGCAAAGCTTCGCCCACCGACAAGCCCAAAATCAATTGGTCTGTACTCACTTTCCCCAACTGGCACGACTTCCCCTGGATCGGAACGATTTTAACGTTGAACCGTTACTGTCCAGCCCAACCCGTCAACGACTGGCACGCCTATTTTTTTTACAACTAAAATGGAGGCGATTGCTGCGAAAACTGGGCTATGATCGACGCTATTATTACCGCGTTTATGATATCAATAATCCGGGATGGAAGGCAGTACGATACCTGGCAGAACCTCAACGACAGCAAATAGGGGAGCTATTTGATCTAGATGTTCTTGAACAGCTTTTGCCGCCGCCCCATCTACCGATCAAGCTAGGATTTGATCCGATTCCTGAATCCTCTGGACTCAAGGCGTTACTCGGCTTTTTGCTTTGGTCAAAAGACCATTTGTAATGAGGATAATTAACGATGCAGCAACTACATCTTTGGCCCGAAGCCGCCATTGAGGTTGACGGTGCAACCACAGTTCGTGTCACCGTTGAGCCACCGAATCAATCGCGGCTTTCCCTGTGGTATCGGGTTCCATCGGAGTATTCGTCTCTGATTGCGCCAAATTGTGATGCGTTTGTTGTCGCCACCCAAATGAAGGCGATGAGCCAAGGTTGGGATATGGTCATTCATGGGGAGGTTTCGCCTTCCCTGTTGCAAAATCTAACCGAGTTTCAAGCCGCTTGGAGTTGTTGGCGTCCCCAGCGCTATCAGTCGGTTCAGATTAGCGCCGAGGTGGAGCAGGAATTGTCCATTATTCACCCCTGTGACCAGGCGATCGCGGCTTTTTCCGGGGGAGTCGATAGTTGTTTTACCCTATTTCGTCATCTTACAGGTCAGTGTGGTCGCCTGCAACGTCCACTCAAGGCTGGGTTAATGGTTCATGGGTTTGATATTCCCCTGGATCAGCCCCAGGTGTTTGAGCGGGCGGCACAACGTTCGCAAAAAATGCTGGCTAGCTTGGGTGTGGCGTTGATCCCCATGGCAACGAATTTCCGAGAATTGAAACAAAATTGGGAAGATGCCCATGGAATTGGTTTGGTGTCTTGTCTAATGCTGCTTCAAGGCGGGTATGGAGTGGGCTTGGTTCCCAGTACGGAACCCTATCAAGCTTTGATTCCCTGGGGGTCTAATCCTGTCACCGATCAGTTGCTCTCCAGTCGCACCTTTAAAGTCGTCCATGATGGGGCGGCGTTTACTCGCATTGAAAAAGTGGAACAACTGGGTCAATGGCAAGAAGCGTTAACTGGATTGCGGGTATGTTGGCAGGGTCAAGAAAAAGACCGCAACTGTGGACGCTGTGAGAAGTGTATTAGAACGATTCTCAATTTTCGGGTTGTGGGGTTGGGATTACCCCCCTGTTTTGAGCATGATATCAGGGATGAGGATATTTTGAGGTTGCAGGGTTTGAATGAGTTGCAAATTTCTGAGTTGGAGCAGATTTATCGGGTAGCGCTGGCTAGGTCTATTTCTGGGTCTTGGGTAGAGGCTTTGCACAAATGTATCCAACGCAATCGCCGACAGGTTGCTTTCCATCAGTTTAAACATTGGGTGAAAGCTCGTTTACCCAAAGTAGTTACGGCGAGCCTGTCTCAATAGCTGATTGCCTATTGGCTTATTATAGAAAACGGACTCTAGATCTTGAGATAATTATGTCACGCCGATGTCAGCTTACGGGGAAAAAAGCCAATAACGCTTACGCAATCTCCCACTCCCACCGCCGCACCAAGAAACTCCAGCAAGCCAACCTGCAATCGAAGCGGGTGTGGTGGCAAGAAGGCAATCGCTGGGTGAAGCTTAAGCTGTCTACCAAGGCGATTAAAACCTTGGAGAAGAAGGGACTGCAAGCCATGGCAAAAGAAGCGGGGATTAACTTGCATCATTACTAAGTTGCTCACGGTGAGCCTGGCTCACTCCTTCAGTGGCAAGCCCAATTGTCGTGGTGTGACACAGATACACGTCAGTTTGTTCCTACAGTGTCTGGGCGCAAGCCTTGCGCCCCTACTTAACTAAACAGCTAGCATTCTCAACAGCCAGCTTTTCCAGCCACTGAATTTTTTCCTTGAGGATGATAGGTTTTCTCGACCTATTGGGTAGGCTAAGAGTAGTCAGCCTACTCAGAGCCTACTCCGATAGGCTAGCTAAGGGTTGAGTCTATTGTTAAGAAAGCCGAATGACGGTTGTTTCGGTAATCTCCCTATCTCTAGAGGGACACAGTTTTTTATCCCGTCGTTTACTATACAGGTAGCATGGGGATTTTATCCGGACAATGCCTACAAATATTATTAGCCCAACTCAGACTTCATGAGTTAACGCACTCTATATTTTCTTTAATTGGTCAATCTTTAAGAATCGGCTTTTGAGATAGCATACCCTAGCTACATACCATTGACTCGATGACCTTAAGCCATCACCACCCCTCCCAATCAATATCAAGTTTGACAGGAAACCCACTATGTCAACGTCAAAAAAGCTCGTCAAGACTGCTCAACATCTGTGCCAACAGATATCTCGGATAGCGAGAACCGTTACCAAAACTGTAATGCAATGGTTCTTACGCCGACTTTTTATATTAAAAGGGCATCCTCGCCAAAGCCAAGCGGGTTTTTTGTTGCCAACGGTAACCATGGTAGTTTTAGTGGTGGTGCTGCTGACGACAGCCATTGTATTCCGCTCCTTTGACCGTACCCGAAATGCCAGTAATGTCCGGATAGATCGGTCAGTGATGGCAGCCGCCACTCCAGCCCTTGACCGCGCTCAAGCCAAGATTGAAGCGTTATTTGACGATCCGACGCTGCCTCGGGCAACTCCCTCGGATACCGCTCTATATAATACATTTCAAGCTAATAAATATACCTTGCCGGATGAGACGCGCCTGAAACTCGCTTATGATTTTGGCGATGGCGCGGGTGGCACAACTCCAAATAATACTATTGATACGAGTAACGTCTTAGAGCAAAATGAAACCCTAAATACAGCCTGGAGATTTCCGGTTGACACGGACGGAAATGGAAAGTTTGATAGCTATACCCTCTATGGCATCTATTCCCGAAATCCAACCCGCAATCCAGCGACGGGCGACTTTAACCGAGCCAGAAAACCGTTAGAGGCGAGAACGCCCCCCATGGATGATGGCGTTGTTGGCGGACAGTGTGCGGCGGCGCTGGGTACGAGTGCTAGCTTAGTGGGAGACTCGGATTGGTTTAAATCAGGGAGTAATCTGAAAAAGAGTATTTTTGTTTACGTGGCTACGGTTCCGATTCAAACCCCACCAGCGAGTCATCAAGTGGGAAACGCTGGTGATTATGAGCCGCATGTCGGTAATAAAGGCTTTTCCGCGTTAGAACAGCAACAAGATCGGGCGCTTGTCCCCCTGAGTAACAACGCCGTATGGTTTCAGGATGATGTGCAAATTAGTAACCTGGGGGGTGAATTTGCCCTGAATGGTCGTGTCTTTACTAACAGTAATTTATTGGCGGCAGGAGCGTTTGGGAACAAAGCCATTTTCCGTCAGGTTAGCGCTCCCACGTCCTGTTACTACAACGAAGAAAATGGCAAGATGCTTGTGGGCGGAAATGTGGCAAATGGGGGAATTGATGAAAACTCGGACGGGGGTTTAGTGGAAGTCCATCGCTTTAATGGACTGGGTGTAGAACCTACGGCTCAAAATGTTGCTGACGGAATTAAAGGTACAAACAAAACCACGACGAGTGCTGGCGGTAGTGCTGTCGGATACAACACCCTGGCTTACGCGGAACGGATTAGCCAGATGGTGGATGTGGCGTTTAACGACTATGTCCCCAGCGGAGGACTAACCAGCGCTACGGCTATTGATAGCGTTGCAGAATATCCGGATCAAGTCAAAACTCGTTATAAAGAGCGCTACGGAACCAACGACGCCGACACCATTCTCAGAGAAGAATTGGAACTTTACTTTATACAGCGGACTCGCCGAGTTCCGTTCGCTGAGGTAGCGTTTGGAACTGATGCTTTTGCTGGTGTTACCAAAACGAGTCCCTTTGGTGCAACCAATCCTGTCAGACCGCCGGATGCTTGGATGTCGATTGCCAGTGGTGATACGGGATTAACCCTACAATACCTTAAGGCAACGCTGCCAGAGCAGCAGGAGCAAGAGGGGAAAGAGTTTTTCATTGGCGATCGCATAATTGCTGGCAATAACCTGCCTCCCATTTGGGCAAAATTCAGTGGCGGCTCTTTTGATAGCTTTGCGGAGGAAGGAGAAAGTCAGGAGATTTCTGGTCAAACCTGGTTCGACAAAGATGGAAATGATAGTGGTGAGACGCGGACGCGCCAAAGCCAGATTGAAGAGCAACCTGATTTGGGGAATATTGATCGCAACGGCTTTTGGGAAAATGAAGCGGTTAAACAACCAGCCGCGACAGAAAACTCTGGGGGGTTACGCATCGTTACTGGGGCGGGGATTTATTATAATTCCGGTTCAACTGCTCCTGCGCTAAGTGCGGCATCATTCCTACCCAGACCAGCAGATTTAGACCGACCCAGACCACCAGGTTTAGCCAATGGGGTATCGCGACTACCTGCTGATGTTACTCTGGCAGGTACTCCTACCCCCTATCAATTGGTGTGGCCCGACACCATGCCGATGACCCATCCAGATAATCCCGTGACTACTGGAGTCGATGAGAGTACTCAGCCAACCGATCTGCGGATGCGGGCGACAGCCGTTTATCACTACGAAGAGGATAGTGGGAAAGATCAGCTACCGATCGCTTGTGTGAGTAGCTACTTCGATCCCACGAATGCAACGACTGCTCAAAATAACGTTAACGCTGATGGCGGCTACGGCATTGATGCAACCAATGGCAAATCGAATAATGGTGTGTCCTATCCACGTTCTTACAGTACGCGCAGTCTTTCAGGTTGGTTACCTGAACTCAGAGTTCAGGCGGCGATGATGTTTCCCAATGGACGACTCGCTAACCCAGCTCTGCACAAAGCGCTGAGTAAAATGAACAGTAGCGGTACAGCTTTGTCTGGTGAGACCCTAACGATGGCAGACTATTCAGCCGTTGATGCTGCTGTCTGCTCCATCAGAATTTTGACAGAAGCGCCTTTTCTGCCTAATGATAGCGTTATTCCCCACGGCACGATTAAAGAAGCGGCGTTTCTAGATGCTAGAGAAGTTAAATCGCTTAATCGTGGTAGTGACGAGACTGAAATAGCATCAACCAATACCCACTTTTCTGATGCTTATGATCTGCCCATAGAACAGCGGCAACCCCTAGAAATTCGGGTGACGGAGATTGACTTAAATCTTCTGAGAACAACAGGAATTGGCACGGCTAGCAATAGTACTGCTAACGACCCAAATAACGATGAAGAATTCTTACTGCCCAATAGCGGGATTATCTACGCGACGCGGGAGGATGCTCTACCTGATCGCAGTGCGACTATAACAGAAACAGACGATTCTGCAACAACCAACATAGATGAATCAGGGTTCGCCGACTTTGATGAATCTTCCAGCACCAAATTAGTTAGCCCAACAGACTTTAAACTTGACCCGACTCGGCGTCCCAATGGTATCCGGCTGATTAATGGTATCGATCTTTCTCGCAAGTCATTCTACCGGATTAAGGAAAAAGGTTTAATTCTGGTCTCTAATCTTCCGGTTTACATTAAAGGAGATTTAAATGAACACGATTTCCAAGAATTTACCACAGGGACAACGTTTTATGATCGTACTGGTTTAGAGGATGACTTTGCTTGCCGTCCAGGTCAAGCTGGATGTGGGACGACTGGAGATAAGTGGCGACCAACAACCATCATCTCTGATGCGGTGACTCTGCTTTCGGGTGATTTCCGGGATGGTTTCCGTCAGGAGGGAGACTACGATCTGAGAAATAATGCGGGTAACTCAGCGGTAACAGCTCGGTTGCAAAATGGGTTCTGGTGGAATAACTTTGTCACCAATGCTGCCTGGGATGGAGATGGTGATGGATATCCTGATCCCAGAACCTCTTACTTGACTAATGGAGTTACACCGATTCAGCGACGAGCCGAATTCCCTGAATATTTGATGGAAGTTTGCCCGAAGGTGCCTGTATCCGAGTGTGGATCGACTGACTGGTATATCAATCCAAGCGCTGGAACCAGAACATCAGATATTACAACAGTTCCTGTTGCTTTCAACATCGCGACTCATCCATCAGGAACAACGGCTCAAGGTCCGGCTCCAGCATTGCAAGGATTTCCCCGGCGGATTGCCTTCCGCAGAGATGTTAATGGTGAACTTGTCAATCGAAATGGTGCTGTCATTACTAATCTTTCTATGAACGGTGTAGCCAACGCACCAGTTCCCATGGGGATTACCGGAGGAAATATTAACGATTTTCCCTACTATGATGCTAGTGGAGTCAGATTGACTACCACTCCAGATCTCACCGCTAGCCCTACCTCTACCTGGTTTTGGATAACCGATCAAGACAATCCAACTTTAGCTCCTGGTGGTGATGTGCGCTATAACGACACAAACTTACTGTATCTCCAACCGGGTTCGATAACTGCTGTAACTG
This sequence comes from Coleofasciculus sp. A1-SPW-01, assembly GCF_040217205.1. Lineage (NCBI taxonomy): Bacteria > Bacillati > Cyanobacteriota > Cyanophyceae > Coleofasciculales > Coleofasciculaceae > Coleofasciculus > Coleofasciculus sp. A1-SPW-01. The sequence continues at coordinate 65,388 of NZ_JAVJNP010000011.1, forward strand.
ACCAACCTGGGTTAGTTCCCATGTTGCAAATACATTCACCTCAAGGCACTCCAGGTGATAACAATGATGTTTTTGGTGGCGCCAATCGTGGTTTCATGGAAGAAGAATGGCTGCAAATAGCACCAGCCGATACGATGACGCGAAGCTCAACCATTGCTAACGCGGCATTTGTGTCCGGTGATTCCCCCGGAAGACCCAGTGAAAGTGGTGGGGGTTTACCTAACTTCGTGCGCTTCTTGGAAAACTGGGGAACTCCTGGGGGTACAGGAGGTACTCGCGGAACCGTAGACCCACGGACGGCTGAAATTGATGGTAGCTTTATCCAGACGAGGAAGAGCGCTTACGCTACCAGTCCAATTATGGCAACCAACGCCGGGACGAGTGCAGTACGTTCTCTGTTCTACGGTGAAGCTGATAAAAAAACGTATCGAGGAGGTGCTAATAACAGCAAATCCCCCTTCTACGCCGCACCTAATCGACAGTGGGGGTTTGATGTGGGGCTACTGACTCAATTACCTGACCTCTTCGCCCAACGATTCACCACACCACCGGCTGAACCGCCGAACGAATATTTCCGGGAAGTGGGACGAGATGATCCCTGGATTCAAACTCTATTATGTGCTGGGGCGGCGAGCGATCGCCTCGGTACAGCCAGTGGTGTTACGTTCTCCCGGGCAATTGACAATCCCCCATCCGATTGTCCAACCATTCCGAATAACTCATAGACCATGCATACTAGCCAATCCACTAACGCCAAACCCCAACCTTTCCCGGAGTCCCCTGAATCCGGTTTCACCATCATCGAGTCATTGATAGCCATTATTGTGGTCACTATCTTGATGGTGGGACTCTCCCCCTTGATTGTCTTGGGAGTGGCTAACCGGGTTCAGGCGCGGCGAGTGGAACAAGCTTCGGAAGCGGCTAGAGCTTACATTGATGGGGTGCGTTCAGGCGCCATTGACGATCCCGGAATTACCTCAACAGAACTCAATGCTGTGGCTGCGCCAACAGCAGCGTCATTAAGCTGTAGTGCTAATGCCTACAATGACCCAACCACTCGTCAATTGTACTGTATCGACGTAGACGGCGATGGCTGGAACCAAAATGAACCAGGGGATTTAGTGGTTCAGGCTTTTGGGTATCATCCAACCTCCACTGACCCTGATGATGGCTATGCAATGGGTATTCGGGTTTACCGCGCCGATGCGTTCAGCACCAGCGGAGCGCTGAAAAAGAGTAGTCCCACTAGCAGGGAACGGGCAAATACGGTGGGTCGAGGATTGGGTGAGGGGAAAAAGGCTCCTCTAGTTGAACTGACCACAGAAATCGGTACAACTAGCACGACATTAGACGATTTAAGAGATCGTCTTGCTCCTCCAGCAAGTCCCAGTCCCAGTCCCTAATCCGCTGAATCAAACATTGTCGAGGGTCGAAAACATAGCTAATTAGCCAAGATAGCAATAAATAATCGAGTTCGCGAAGGGAGAAACAACCCGATGATCAACACCCTAAAATTCATTCTACTCAATTCGATAAAACGCTCTCAACGGGTGAGACAAGTAAGCGGCTTTACCTTAATTGAGTTGCTAGTCGCCATGATTATGGCGGCTCTGGTGATTACTCCCTTGCTTGGCTTTGCCATCAATATTTTACAGGCTGACCGTCGAGAACAAGCGAAAACGACCTCTCAACAAGAAATCCAAGCCGCCCTTGATTACATTGCTAGGGATTTAGAACAAGCTGTTTATATTTATGATGCCAATGGCGTCGAGAGGGTAAATAGTTCAACGGCGACGAGTTCTGGGATTCAAGACCAAATTCCCCCAGGGGTGTCAATAACGGGTTGTGACAGTAGTACAACCACCTGTAAACCTGTGCTGGTCTTTTGGAAACGAAAATTTCTCAGCAGTAGCGATACATTTAATAATGGGGGAACCTCCATTACCGTGGGCAGTCTCACGAATAATAATGATACATTTGTCTACTCATTAGTCGGCTATTACTTAATTGAAGATAATAGCAGTGGAACCTGGTCAAATACTGCCCGCATAGGTCGATTTGAAATCCGTGATGGTATCCGCCGAGCGCCACAGTCAGATGGAAGCTGTCCTACGGGAACTTCCTCTAGAACAGAGGGAACTGAGACGGTATGCTATGCTTTGCTACCAAGCTCAGGTTTTATGCCCTTTAATATGCAGTTATCGGGGGATTTGAGTACCCGGATGAATCAGTGGACAAAACATTCCGATAGTTTCCCCAATAACATGACTGTGCTAATCGATTATGTTGACCAAAGTACCACAGGAATCACACCAACCTGTGCAGGTTCCCAACAACAAGTTCCTGCTACTCCAGTCGGCGGTTTCTATGCTTGTGTCGATTCAGATCGAACTATAGCAGAAGTCTTTATTCGCGGCAATGCTCTGGCTCGGATTCGGGGCGGAAGCTCCCCACCGGATTATAGTTCACAAGAAAGTGCTTTCTTTCCCACAGGCAAAATCAGGGTGCAAGGACGAGGATTGCTCGGTGTTGAAAATTAACCGAATAGCAGTAGAAGAAACCTAGTGAGACGAAAAATGTTACCACGATTGTACCAGAACGACATCGGAATTGAGTTAAGGCGATTACGTCGCTCATCCCAGGATGGGGGATTTACGCTAATCGAGATGATCGCGGTCATCCTAATTATCGCTGTGTTGAGTGCGATCATTGCTCCTGGCTGGTTAGCGTTTGTCAACCGTCAACGGGTGGCGAAAGTGAATGATGCCGTTTATACTGCCATCCAGCAGGCGCAACGGGAAGCGAAGCGGACAAAGCTTAGTTATAGTGTGAGTTTTAAAAATGATTCAGATCAATTAAAGGTTGCCGTTTATCCGGACGGAACCACTAATACTGATATACCTTGGAAACCTTTAAATGAGGGTTTAGATATTAAGGAAGGACAAGTTATTCTATGTTCTGATATTAGCGAAACCGTAGCCAATGAATCCATAAATTCCGCTACCTGTACAACGGCTTCAGGTACTAATAAAAGAACGATTACGTTTGATTATCAAGGAAATCTCGATCCGGGCGCTAATATTGGTACTGATGGTATCGGGGTGACTGTAGCCATACCCGAATCTGCTGGTTCTCAAGTCCCGATTCAATCTACAGCTCGCTGTGTGATTGTGAAAACCTTAATTGGCTCAATGGTTATGGAAGAAGATGCAACTTGTCCTCTTCCGTAATTAGAGGGTAAAAAACTATCGTTATTGTAAAATAATATTAATTTTAAATAAGTAAAGATTAGCTTAGTTAAGACTTTTAACATTACCCTGTTCAGAGAAAGACCTTTGTCGCAAAATACCTAATGGGAGTTGCCAGAGGAGCATCCCATTTTTAGAGAATTGTAGCCGATTATCTATCAGGTTAAATCGCAACCTGCAACTTCTGAGTATGAGTTGAATCAGGGTAACTTTGTCATGCTACAAAATAATTTATTCACCCCAAAACCTGTACCTAGTACCACGGAAGGATTTTCATTACTGGAACTGATTGTAGTCGTTTTCATGATCGGGATATTAAGTGCGATCGCGGCTCCGGGTTGGCTACATTTTGTTAATATACAGCGTTTGAATACAGCGCAATATCAAGTTTACCAAGCGATGCAAGCGGCGAAAAGTAACGCCACACGGGATAAACTGACTTGGCAAGTGAGTATTCGAGAAGTGAATGAGCAAGTTCAGTGGGCGTTGCATCGGGCTGAATCGGGGTATTCTATCCCTAATACAGCGAATTGGCATAGTCTCGATTCCCATATCCAAGTTTACAAAGATCAAAATGACCAAGGCAAACATGAAACAACGTTACACAAAGACAGTCCCAATGGACCGTGGCACGTCCAGTTTAATTACAAAGGCAATACCAATGGACAACTGGGACAGATTACACTCATCCCCAAAGATAATAGCCAGATTCAACGTTGCGTTTATGTGTCTACCTTAATTGGCACCTTACGGATGGGTGAAAATAATGATAAACCCAATGATAGTGACAAGTATTGTTATTAGGCTCTAGCCTGGGGAGGAAATCGAATCATTTTACGGCGTAGGGGAATAACTCTAGGGAAAAGATCCCCCCTCGCCCCCCTTCAAAAGGGGGGAACGATTCGCTTCGTTTCCAGGTTTCGCCTCCCCTAGTCGGTTATGGAAAAGGGCGCACGTCGGTGATGAAACAGGGCGCACGTCGGTGCGCCCCTACGAGTTTGGTATTGGTATGGATATTAATTCTCTGCTGCAACCCTATCAACGTTTTGGTGTTCACCTGGGTTTAGAACGCATCCAGCGACTTCTGGCGGCGTTGGGGAATCCCCATCAGCGTGTGCCGATAATTCATGTGGCGGGAAGCAATGGGAAGGGTTCGGTTTGCGCTTATCTTTCCTCGGTTCTCAGTGAAGCGGGGTATCGAGTAGGACGCTATACGTCTCCTCATTTAATTGATTGGACGGAACGGATCTGTATTAATCAATACCCGATTTCTACGGCAGAATTGGTAAACGTTCTGGAACAGGTGCAAGGGGCGATTCCCCCAGATAGCGAAGAGTCGCCGACGCAGTTTGAAGTGATTACGGCGGCGGCTTGGTTATATTTTGCCCAGAAACAGGTGGATATTGCGGTGATTGAGGTGGGGTTGGGGGGACGCCTGGATGCGACGAATGTCTGTGATCAGCCTTTGGCGACGATTATTACCTCAATTAGTCGGGAACATTGGCAGGTTTTGGGTTCGACGCTGAGTCAAATCGCTACGGAGAAAGCGGGTATCCTGAAACCGAATTGTCCGGCGATTATCGCCCCTCTCCCACCGGAAGCGAAAGCTGTTGTCCAATCTCGGATTGAGGAGTTAAATTGTCCGGTAACCTGGGTAGAACCTGCCCAGAAATTCAATCGGCAAACTGTAGTCAGGGCGGGTTTTGAACCAAGGTTATCATCAATCGCGACACCCAAGTCCCTAAACCCGCCCCTACATCAAAATGCAGATGCGCCATTATGGGCAAGTTATGCTGGAATAATTTATCCATTGCCCTTGCTGGGGGAGATTCAGTTAACGAATTCTGCTGTGGCGATCGCGACGCTTCAATCCCTGATTCACCAAGGCTGGCAAATCCCTGAGTCTGCGATTGTTTCGGGGATGGCAAAGACGCAATGGTTGGGACGTTTACAATGGACTGAATGGAAGAATTATCGCCTATTAGTAGATGGCGCTCATAATCCGGCGGCGGCGACAGGTTTGCGTGAGTATGTGGATACGCTGAATACGTCTGTAACTTGGGTAATGGGGATACTCTCAACTAAAGAGCATGAGGGGATTTTTCGGGCGTTACTTCGAGGGGGCGATCGCGTTTACTTGGTTCCTGTGCCTGATCATAGCTCAGCCGAGCCGGAAGAATTGAGTGCGATCGCGCGATCGGTTTGTCCTACTCTTGCCGATTGTCACACCTATCCTAACTTAGAAGCTGGACTGCAAGCGGCGACAGCTACGGCTTCTGATTCTACCATTATCCTGTGCGGTTCTCTTTATCTGGTGGGTTATTTTCTTGGTTCGTAGTTGCGCTTCAGCGCCGATATAACTTTGAGGTGAGTTCCTACGTTGGAGCGATGAAGGGCTAAAGCCCTTACTACAAAGCATTTATCCTAACTTAGAAGCTGGACTACAAGCGGCGACAGAAACAGCTTCTGATTCTACTATTGTTCTCTGCGGTTCCCTGTACAGGTGACTTAATCAAACAAGATGACACCTTTAAGCTGTTCGGCATTTAAACCATAATGTCAAGAATTGCGAGATCCTTGTAGTGCGTTAAGCGAAGCCATGCCGCAGGCTTTGCATCTTGCTCGCTACTAATACCCAATTTAAATGCATTTCAGCTTATCCTGAAAAACCCTCATAATTTAACCCTAGATGAAACCTGGCAAAATTAACTGGTTTGTAGTTGCGCTTCAGCGCCGATATAACTTTGAGGTGAGTTCCTACGTTGGAGCGATGAAGGGCTAAAGCCCTTACTACATACAAACTATCCCACATCTGGGCTGCATCAGCTACCGCTTGTTCTACCTCCTTTTCTCCTAACATTGCTGCCTGTAAGTTCTCATAAATTGCGGCTTGTAACTTATTTAAATCCTTCATCGCTGGTACTAATACCTCCGCCTCTGTTAACTGATTGGCACTAATTGCCCGTGCTTGTTCTACGGGTGAAGCATTCGGATTACTTGACAATTGCGCTTGATACTGTTCCACTGCTGCAATGGTTGACGGTAAAACATTTGCGGCTTGAGCAAAGGCTAACTGATTCTCGGTATTTGTCACAAATAGAGCAAAGTTTAAGGCATCCTCTGGATTATTTGTATCCCGTGGAATGACTAAATTCATTACCGCCACATTCTTTTTCCCGGTTTTTCCAGTAATTTGAGGGGATGTCGCTGATACTTTGGCAATGTCGGGAGCGTTGGTTTCAATGGTTTTTAAGAATTCCGCACCGGATGCTAGTAATGCTGTCTCTCCCGCTTGATATAATTCAATCGCATTTCGATGTCCTTGGGTGAGAACTTCTCGCGGTAAGAGTCCTTTTTGATACAAGTCTACCCAATACTTAAAGGCTGCAATTCCTTCCGGCGTATTAAAGGCAGCTTTTCCTTCTGCATCGACTAACTGCACGCCCATCTGCACAAAGGATTCCAACACTTCACTGGAATCATCGGGGATAAAGGTGACAAAAAAGGCATATTTCCCTGTCTTATCTTTCACCTGCTGGGCAACCTCTGCCAATTCAGTATAGGTTGTGGGCGGTTGACTAATTCCGGCTTGCTTAAGTAAATCTTGATTGTAAATCGTTACCCGTGTGGTTAGATACCAGGGGATACCAAAACTTTGATTATCAATCGTACTCGCTTGCCAGATTTTGGGTAAATATTGCTGGCGAATTTCATCGGGGATTGTCTCTTCTAACTCTAACCAAGCATTACGAGTGGCAAGCTGAGAGGCAAAGCTAGGATTTAAGTTAACCACATCCGGTGCTGTTTTTGCGGATACGGCGGTTAAGATTTTACGCTCCATTTCTGCCCAAGGGACATCCACCCAGCGTACGTTTACGTCTGGGTTTTCGGCTTCAAAGTCACCGATGACTTGATTAAAATACTCGGTAAACTGAGGCTGAAGCTGCATTGTCCAGAACTCTATTTCTCCAGCGGCTGAGGGGGCGGGGGTGGGGCTACAGCTTACCAGCCAACTTAACAGCCATCCCAACAGGGCAAATAGTCCAAATTGTTTCCAGGTTTTGATCCGAATCATATTGAGATATTACACCATTTTAAGACTCCCACATCATCCGCCAAGAACTCAAGTTCTTGGCTCAAAGCTTAAGTCCATTAAAATGGACTAAAATGCTTATTTGGTTATCAACCCGGTGGGCAGTGCCCACCCTACTCCTACTCCTGGACATAAATTTTGTCACCTAAGTTAAGAGTTGTCGAAAAAAATTAATCCCTTGTTCCCTGTTTCCTGTTGCCTTCCCTCACTCATAACTTGATCCATCGGGTAATATCGCCCCGGTTAATGTCGCACCGCGTAGGTTAACCTGATCCATATTGGCATCGAGTAAAACGGTTTCTAGTAAAATTGCTTCAGTTAAATTAGACCAGCATAGTTTGGCGCGATATAAATTAGCTTTGCTAAGATTAGCACCTCGTAGGGTTGTCCAACAAATACTTACGCCTCTGAGTTTAGCCCCAACGAGTATCGCTCTGGTCAAGTTAACGCCATTAAGCCGAGCCTGACTTAAATCGACTTCAGTTAAGTCTGCCTGGGTAAAGTTAGCACCATGTAACAGGGCTTTGTTCAGATTTGCCTGTTTTAAGTTTGTCTCTAGAAGAATCGCATTTGTCAAATTCGCCTTTTCTAAATTGGCGCTAATTAATGTAGCATAAGAAAGATTGGTGCGACTGAGTGAAGCGTCTATCAATTTTGCCTGATTTAAGTTAGCTTCCCGCATGATTGCCTCACTGAGAATGGCTTCCGACAGATTGGCACGACTGAGATTCGCACCATTCAAGGTAGATGCTCGCAAACTGGCATTGATTAAATTGGCTTCACTAAGATTAGCTTGGGTTAAGTTACTCGAAATTAGGTTCGCTTCGACCAAATCTGCGCCACGTAAGGTGATTTGAGTGAGATTGGCTTCTCGAAAGTTGACAAGTTTGAGAGACGCCCCAGTTAGATTGCTTTGGCTTAAGTCAGATCCTCGTAGGTTGGCATGAGTCAGATCAGCACCAATCAGGGAGGCGTTTCTAAGATTAACTCGTCTGAAGTCCCGTTCCCCTACTGCATATCGTCTCAGCAGTTCATCGGCATCCATAATCGTGTTTTGATTGCCTAGGTAGATGTGCATCAAAGGCATTAAGTCATCAAGTTTACCGTAAGGGATTCATGATTGGTGAGTCGTGAGTGATAATGAAGAAATTGTCCTGTAGCAGGGTAGGTGATGAGGAGCAGGGGGTGCAGGGGGAGCGGGGGGAGCGGGGGGAGCTGGGGGAGCGGGGGAAGCTGGGGGAGCTGGGGGAGCTGGGGGAGATGGGGAAGATGGGGAAGCTGGGAGACAAAATTTCTATAGCCTATTACCCTGTTCCCTATTCCCTGACAAATGACATAAGACAAATGACGAATAACAAAGGAAAGTAAGCCAATGTCAGACAACCTGAGAAGTCAAGTCGTTACCCAAGGTGTGCAACGATCGCCAAATCGTGCCATGCTTCGTGCTGTCGGTTTTAGCGATCGCGATTTTACTAAGCCAATTGTTGGGTTAGCGAATGGTTATAGTACAATCACGCCCTGTAATATGGGCATCAATGATTTAGCGCTAAGGGCAGAAGCCGGACTTAAACAAGCGGGGGCGATGCCGCAAGTCTTTGGTACTATTACGATTAGCGATGGTATCTCTATGGGTACTGAGGGGATGAAATATTCCCTGGTGTCACGGGAAGTGATTGCCGACTCCATCGAAACCGTCTGTAATGGTCAAAGTATGGACGGAGTGCTGGCAATTGGTGGCTGTGATAAGAATATGCCTGGGGCGATGATTGCGATCGCGCGGCTGAATATTCCGGCTATTTTTGTCTATGGGGGAACGATTAAACCCGGACATCTGGATGGACAAGATTTAACGGTTGTCAGCGCCTTTGAAGCAGTGGGACAACATAGCGCGGGTAAGATTACAGAAGAACAACTGGTAGCTGTCGAACGAAACGCTTGTCCGGGTGCGGGTTCTTGTGGGGGAATGTTCACCGCTAACACCATGTCCTCGGCATTTGAAGCGATGGGGATGAGTTTACCCTATTCCTCGACGATGGCAGCAGAAGATGCCGAAAAAGCAGACAGTACGGAAAAATCGGCGTTTGTTCTGGTTGATGCGATTCGTCAGCAAATCCTGCCTAAGCAGATTTTAACCCGCCAAGCCTTTGAAAATGCCATCTCGGTAATTATGGCAGTGGGTGGATCAACGAATGCGGTACTGCATTTACTGGCAATTGCGCGGGCGATCGGGGTAGAGTTATCCCTGGATGACTTTGAAACCATTCGTGCTAAAGTTCCGGTTCTGTGTGATCTTAAACCCAGTGGCAGATATGTAGCGACAAACTTACATCAGGCGGGTGGTATTCCCCAAGTGATGAAAATGCTGCTGGTTCATGATTTGTTACATGGTGAGGCATTAACGATTACGGGGCAAACCCTAGCGGAAGTCTTAGCCGATGTACCTGAGGAACCACCCTCAGATCAAGATGTGATTCGTCCCTGGGATAATCCCATGTATACTCAAGGACATTTGGCGATTTTAAAAGGAAATTTGGCAACCGAAGGCGCGGTGGCGAAGATTACAGGCGTGAAAACCCCCCAAATTACGGGTCCAGCACGAGTCTTTGAATCCGAGGAAGCCTGTCTGGATGCAATTTTGGCGGGTAAGATTCAAGCTGGAGATGTGATTGTGGTGCGTTATGAGGGACCCAAAGGAGGTCCGGGAATGCGGGAAATGTTAGCGCCAACCTCAGCAATTATTGGTGCTGGCTTAGGGGATTCCGTGGGATTAATTACCGATGGTCGCTTTTCTGGTGGAACCTATGGTATGGTGGTCGGTCATGTTGCCCCAGAAGCCGCCGTTGGGGGTGCGATCGCGTTAGTCGAAGAAGGGGATTCGATTACGATTGATGCTCCGGCGCGATTATTACAGATTAATATATCCGATCAGGAACTGCAACAACGCCGCGCCAAGTGGCAACCTGCCAAACCCCGATATACCAAAGGAGTGCTGGCGAAGTATGCCAAATTAGTGTCTTCTAGCAGTTTGGGTGCGGTGACAGATTTTGAATCGGTGATGAATCAGATAACGGAGTGATGGGATGATCAGGGAGTTAAGAGAGCAGAAGCTATCGGGATCAATCCCTTCTGCCCTCTACTCTCTGCCCTGAAGCCTTTCTGCGGTGAATTTTTCTTTTTCGCACATAATTGTTAAAATATGAAACAATTGTAATATTTTGTAGCGATTTTGGGATAAGAAGCCCATTTAGCAGAATAGATTATGGCAGATAGAACAACAACCAAAAATAAAAACACTCAAGCTGAGACACAACAAGCGCTAGCGAGACGAAATCAAAATGTAACCGCGCTGGATGTTCAGCCTTTACCAAATAATCGTCCGATTGCGGCTAATGCGACTGAATCGAGTGATGAACTCATGGGCTATTTGGACTAATTCACTATTGGCTAGATATGAATATTACCGATTTCCTCACTGGAGATCGGTGTTTTTTCTGGGGGAGTTTTCTTGGCTTTTCTGGGCAACTCAGTTTATTGTTGATACCAAAGGAAATGGGGTAGCATCCTTCCAACCTATGGCATCACCTTGCTCAGGGAAAATTTACCCTTGCTCCCAGACGTAGAATGCTACCTACGTCTCTACATGCTCCCCCAGCTTCCCCAGCTTCCCCAGCTCCCCCAGCTCCCCCAGCTTCCCCTGCTTCCCCTCACCAAAAGACTTATTCCGCAGCCCCTAGTTAGGGGAACCCGCACCACCTGATAGAAAACTGACGAGCTTTTTCAGTGCAGGAAAACTTTCTTTGGTTCCTTGACTGGAAAAGCCAATAATTTTGGAGAACTCCTTCTCAGATAATTCACCAGACTGATACTGTGCAAACGCATCAACCACCCGAGTTAAATCGTCTACAGAAAACTCAAAACCTTGTTTCCTAGCAAAGTCTACCACCACTGGAGCATTATTCGTGAGGGCTTGCGCTTCTGCGGCGTCGAGTTCTGAATAACTACTAATGTCTCCATCGCCAACACCGAGTAATGTTCCCAGTTGTTGTTGGAGTTGTTTATCTTCGGCGGTTTTCTGCATAAACTGTAACACCTTGGGAACAGTCGTTGCTGGTTTTTCCACGGGAACCAATTGTCCATTAATTTTTTGGTAACGAGTTCCGCGATAGACAAACTCTAGAGTTTGTTTAATTGAGGGTAAACTTGCTGGTATCCCTTGATCAGACAATCCCAGAATTTTAGCTAACTCTTGATCGGATAGTTCATTGGATTTATATCGCACAAAGGCATCAACAACCGTTGTGAGTTGTTCAACGGAAAAGTCAAACCCATGTTGAGCCGCAAATTTTACCACTAACGGGGCGCGATCGCCGATTAACGCAGCGGCTTCTTGCTGATCCAATTCGGAATAGCTACTTATGTCGCCGTCACCGACTCCCAATAATGCTCCTAATTTTTGTTTAACTTCCGGATCGTCAGCCGTTTTCTGCATAAATTGCAGGACATTGGGTGTAGAATTCACCGATTCATGTACGGGGACTAGCTTACCATTAATGCGTTTATAACGAGTCCCCCGATATACATAGTCTAATGTCTTGGTAATTGAGGAGATACTTTCTTTTGTCCCCTGATCTAGGTTAGATACACAAATAATCTTTGAGAAATCGTTAGCCGATATTTCGCCTGATTGATACTGTTGAAACGCATCTACCGTTGTTCTTAAGTCTTCAACGGAAAAGTTAAACCCTTGTTGGGCGGCAAACTTGACAACTAAGGGGGCGCGATCGCCTGTTAAGGCGTCGGCTTCTTGAGCATCGAGTTCCATTTGACTACTGATATCCCCATCGCCAACCCCTAGCACTTCCCCTAGGTGTTGCTGTAGCTGTTCGTCTTCTGCGGTTCTCCGCATAAATTGCAAGGCTTTTGTGGTTGTCATCTCACTTATCCAGGTTGCCATTCTTATAAAGAGAAAATTTTACCTGAATTACATCGCCATTCAATATAGCAATCCTAAATAGGATGCAACAAGCGAAATGCTTGAAACCCAGGTATAGCAAGGGTTTCATTTTTGAAAATTGCCACAACCTAAATAGGATTGCTATAGTTTTTAACAACTCTTAAACCATGCGGTTTAATGTTTTGTTGTTTTTTCTGTATAATGTTCAATTTGAACAGACTTATAGTTGACAATTGTTATTTTTTGGACGGTTAACAGAAGGGAGTTTGCTTACATAATTATCGTTGTAACTAATTGTTAAAAATAAAATTGCTGTAATAAAACCCTGAATTTCCCTTGTTAAAAGCAAAATCGAGAAAAGTCTTTAAAAAACTTAAAATTAAAGTTTACTTTTATTAAACAAATAGAATCCATGAAACAACGCAAACACGTCCGATTCATAAGATGAATTTATAATGAAGTCCTCTACTGACCTAGCCCTTAATCTTCACGCAATCTTCAAGAAAAAGGTATTGACAATAAAGCAAAAATATGGATTAACGCGGAACAACAGTAAATTATCTGCATCAGTAGGATGTGCTGATACGAAGTTGGGTTCTAACATGTCATTCTGAGCGAAATGTGAAGCTCTCGCTATATTGAGGAGCGAGCGTCAGAATCTTTGAGATGCTTCGCTACTGTTCCTTCGCTTTGCTCAGGACTCCGCTCAGCATGACAGATTATCTCTTTGACTGTAACTTGTATGACGGTGCGATCGCGTTTTTGCCCTTTGGTGATTTCGCAATCCACCTAATCCTGAAGCCGATTCACTACTATTCAATAAAGAGCGATCGCACGCCTTGAAGTTAGAATAGAGTTCAATGTTTAAAGCGATTAGTTATGCTGCATACATTTCGGGCAATTCTCAAAGGAAATGTACTCGAATGGCAAGAGGAAGTCAATCAGTGGTTTCAGGGCGATCGCACTGTTCAGGTTCTGGTTACTCTTTTAGACGAAGAGGCGAGCACGACAACCCATAGCCGTGGGCAACAAATGGCGGCAATACTAGAAAAATTAGCGCAGTCACAGGCATTTTCTGACATCGATCCGTCTTAACTAATGATGAAACTATACGATTTTTTAGCGTCTGGCAACTGCTATAAGGTGCGTTTGTTACTGACTCAACTTGGGATTCCGTTTGAGCGGGTAAACGTGAATATATTACAAGGAGAAAGCCGAACTCCTGAATTTATGCCCAAAAATCTCAATGGACGAGTTCCTGTGTTAGAAGTTGAACCGGGTAAATTTCTGGCAGAATCCAATGCCATTTTATGTTATCTGAGCCACGGAACACCATTTCTACCTGATGATCCTTGGCAACGAGCAAAAGTACTCCAATGGTTATTTTTTGAACAATATAGCCACGAACCCTATATCGCCACATCCAGATATTGGATCTCGATACTGGGAAAAGCAGAGGAGTATCAGCAAGCACTCGCCCCAAAACGCCAACCCGGGTATGCAGCGCTAACCGTGATGGATACTCATTTACAGCAGCATAGATTTTTTGTGGGCGATCGCTATACCATAGCGGATATTGGCTTGTTTGCTTACACTCATGTTGCGGATGAAGGCGGCTTTGATTTAAGCAAATTTCCTGCTATCCTGAGTTGGTTAGAACGGGTTACGCTTCAACCGGGACATATTCCCATCACCCCAAATAAGTAATCCATGTAACAATCAAGTTCGTAGTTGCGCTGTCTTCGCTATAATTCGAGCTAAAAACTCTGCAATACCTTGATCTGACCCCACCCTATCCCTCCCCTTATCAAGGGGAGGGAACTCGAAAAGCTTTGGTTAGGTTGGTTCCTAATCTTGAAATTAATACTATGATTAAGATTGATCTGTCGAGAAAATAAATCAGGTCAGCGCATCTACTGGCAAATAAGTCACGACTCAAGTTGGTCAAGTTGCTGTGAATGCCGCCAAAGCATCCGATCTATTAACCCTCGTTGACGCTCTCTACTCAGCCTTTCAATTATTTGTAGAGAATTAAATGGGCATTGGCTGTACAAACTCCGCAACGAGACGACTAAGGGTTAGCCACAATAAAGGTAGATTCAGATGAACCCTGATGAACTATTGAGTAGATACCAAGCTGGCGAACGAGATTTTTTTCTCATCGACGTTAATGGAGTCAACCTGATGGGTGCGACTCTGAGAGCGGTCGATTTAACTCATGCAAACCTGAGCCAAACGACATTAGTCCAGGCTAACTTGAGCCGCGCTACCCTACATAATGCCAATTTGCAGGGAGTTGACTTGCAAGGAGCCAATCTGCGAGGTGCTGACTTGAGTGGTGCTGATTTGATGGGAGCGAATTTAGTGGCGGCTGATTTGAGTTTTGCCACGTTGACGGGTGTGGATTTAACTGGGGCTAATTTAAGTTTTGCCCGGTTGATGGGCGCTGATCTCAATGGTGCTAACCTCTGCCAGGTTAAGCTATTGGGCGGGGATCTGCGGGGTTCTCTGTTAATTGGCGCTAATCTCAGTCGCAGCAATCTAAGTCGCAGTTATTTATTTGAAGCTGATTTAAGTGAGGCAAATCTGGAGCAAGTTAAGTGGCAAAGCAGTCTGTACAATCTGCAAACTGATTTTCCTGCAGCGTTCGATCCTCAGCGAGGGGGTGCTTATTTAATTGCGCCTGATGTCTCTCTCGCCGGAGTGGATTTAAGTGGTGTTAATCTCAAGAGAGAAAATTTACAAGGGGCGAATCTGAGTCGGGTCAATTTAAGTAAGGCTAACTTACGTTGGACAGACTTCCGTGATGCCAACTTGCAGGACGCAAATTTGAGTGAGGCGATTCTCAGTGGCGCTAACTTACAAGGGGCTTCTTTGAGTCAGACAAATCTGGAAGGGGCGAATTTAAGCGGTACGACGATGCCCAATGGGGAGTTACATCAATGTCATGGAATTCAGAAATTGGCTGGGAGGTAGGGAAGCTGGGGGAGCTGGGGGAGCAGAGGGAGCTGGGGGAGCAGAGGGAGCAATGTAGAGACGTGCCATGGCGCGTCTGGAAGCTGGGGAAGCTGGGGAAGCTGGGGAAGGGATTGGCAAAAATTTGTGTAAGAATCAATCATATCATTACTGCATGGCAATGCTGGGATTGGCTTGATAAAACCAATGAACTTGGCTCTCGGACAAACAATTGGTGGACGCTATAATATTGTGCGGCAACTGGGACAAGGTGGGTTTGGTGCTACATTTGTTGCCCAAGACCAACATTTGCCTAGCGATCGCGATTGTGTGGTGAAGCAACTCAAACCCCAAGCGACTGACCCGTTTACGTTGCAGACGGCGCGGCGTTTGTTTGAAACGGAAGCTAAAATCCTGCATCAGTTGGGTCATCATCACCAAATTCCCCAGCTATTTGCCTATTTTGAAGAGAGTCAAGAGTTCTATTTGGTGCAGGAACTGGTTGAAGGAGATAATCTGAGTCAGGAATTGACGCCGGGAACGCAGTGGTCAGATCAGCAGGTGATTGATCTGTTGCAGGAAATCTTAACTATATTAGCGTTTGTTCATCAGCATCATGTGATTCACCGAGATGTTAATCCCCATAACCTGATCCGGCGTAAATCGGATGGTAAGTTAGTCCTAATTGATTTTGGCGCGGTGAAACAAGTTAGCACTCAGGTGGTGCAGGGACAATCCTCTAGCTTTACGGTGGCGATTGGTACGCCGGGATATCGACCCAGTGAACAAGCGAATGGGAATCCCCGTTTGAGTAGTGATATCTATGCAGTGGGAATTGTGGGGATTCAGGCTTTAACGGGGGTAACGCCTCAGGAACTGCCAACTGATCCCGACAGTGGAGAAATTTGCTGGCGCGATCGCACGTCGGTTCGTCCCGAGTTGGCAAAAGTCCTAGATAAAATGATCCGCTACGATTTTCGCGAACGCTATCCCTCGGCGGAGGCGGCTCTGCAGGCGTTGAATGACTTGACTCAACCCACGAAGGCGACGGTGGCTTTAGGCGCTGCTTCTGCGTCATCGCCTGTGACTCAATCCTCTAAACGGAAGAAACTGATCGTTGTCCTATTAATTGCCATGGCGGTAATTGCTGGTGGGGGAGGGGCGACAGTGGCGATTATTAACTGGATTAATTCGACCAATGCCACCCAATCCTATAACCGAGGTGAAACACTGCTGGAGTTGAGGCGGTATGAGGACGCCCTCAGTGCTTATAATCGTGCGGTTGAACTGCAACCGGACTATGCTGAAGCTTGGCTGGGTCAAGGGGATGCGCTTTTGGCATTGGGTCAGTCTGAGGCGGCGTTGGATGCTTATGATCAGGCGATTCAGATTCAGCGTGAGTATCCAGAGGCTTGGAAAGGGCGAGGAGAGGCGTTAGCTGCATTGCAGCGTTATGAAGCGGCGATTAGTGCCTTTGATCAGGTCACGAAACTGCAACCGGAGGACGTGGAAACCTGGGAACGTCGCGGCATGGTACAGATGAAGTTACAGCGCTATTCGGCGGCGATCGCATCTTACGATAAAGCCTTAGAGATTCAACCCAATTATGCCTCAGCCTGGTATCAGCGTGGCTGGGCATTCCATAATTTACAACAGTATGAAGAGGCGCTTCAATCTTATGACAAAGCGGTGGAACATAAGCCCGATTCCGCCGAATATTGGTATCAACGGGGGAATGCGTTTGTCAATTTGAACAAACATCGTGACGCGGTGGACTCTTACCAGAAAGCGGTTCAGTTCCAGCCAGATTTTTACCGGGCGTGGTACAGTCAGGGCAGTATTTTGAATAATTTAAATCAATATCAAGAGGCGTTAGCCGCATTTGAACAAGCGGTTAAACTTCAGCCCAACAGTTATGAGGCGTGGTATGGTCGGGCTTGGGCGTTGCATCAATTGCAGCGTTATGATGAAGCGTTAATGGCTTACGAGAAGGCGGTGAAACTGAGACCCAATTCTGAGCAAGCCTGGTATAACCGGGGGAATGTCTTCTATACATTGGAGCAATACCAAGACGCGATCGCGGCGTATGACCAAGCTGTTGCCCATAAGCGCAGCCATTACCAAGCTTGGAATAGTCGCGCTAATGCTTTATTTAACCTGAAGCGATACAACGAAGCCTTGACCTCTTATGAAAATGCTTTGACGTATCAACCCAATTACAAAGAGGCAACGCGGGGGAAAGAGCAAACGCAGCGTGAACTTGAGAAGTTGAAAAAAGAATCGAACCGGAAGTCATCTGAAGAAAATGATGATCAGTAATAAGAGCGATCGCTAACCCACTCTCTGATAAGCTGTCATGCATTTAAATTGGGTATTAGTAGCGAGCAAGATGCAAAGCCTGCGGCATGGCTTCGCTAAACGCACTACCATCCTTTCGCCGTTATTGATATTAAGGTTTAAATGCCGAACAGCTTACCAAATCCGGGTTGATTACCCCCTTGATAATCCAGTCTTTACCTAGCAAACTACCCTTTGGCAAGGCTTCGCCTATATTGGCGTAGCCGTGACGTTCCAGTCGCTGGGACAAAAAGGGTATTGCTCAAAGTTAACTCAATATTATACCTTATTTTCAAAAAAAAAACAGAAAATTTCCATTTTCTTCACAAGTAGTTTAGAATCAGCGCTTATAATCGGTACAGTATCTGTAGTTTTCTGTCACAGTTCTTATCCAACCTTAACAAGTCCTATTAGTAACCACTTAAGTGATGCATAGAATCCTTTTAATCGATGACGATCCCGCAATCTCAGAACTCGTCTCCATTAACCTAGAAATGGCAGGATACGAAGTTCACCAAGCACCCGATGGTATCAAGGGTCAGGCGCTAGCGCTGCAACTCCAGCCTGACCTGATCATGCTAGACTTAATGCTCCCTCGAGTCGATGGCTTTACCGTTTGCCAACGGTTGCGTCGGGATGAACGCACCACAGATATTCCCGTGTTGATGTTGACAGCTTTGGGTCAAACGCAGGATAAGGTAGAAGGGTTTAATGCTGGTGCGGACGATTATCTGACCAAACCCTTTGAACTCGAAGAAATGCTAGCACGGGTACGCGCCTTACTGCGACGTACTGACCGCATCCCCCAAGCCGCCAAGCATACGGAAATCCTCAACTATGGTCCTTTGACCCTGATTCCAGAACGGTTTGAGACGATTTGGTTTAATCAGACGGTCAAATTAACCCACCTGGAATTTGAACTGCTACACTGCTTGTTACAGCGTCATGGTCAAACGGTTTCTCCCAGTGAAATTCTCAAAGAAGTCTGGGGATATGATCCAGATGACGATATTGAAACCATTCGCGTCCATGTGCGTCACCTGAGAACCAAACTCGAACCTGATCCGCGTCATCCCCAATATATTAAAACAGTATACGGTGCGGGATACTGTCTGGAGTTACCCAATAGTGAAGAAACCGCTGAGGCGGGATCATCCAATTCAGCAAAAGCAGAATAGATTGGGGATTGGAGAAGTGGGGAGTGTTGAGACGCACCATTATTTATATGTGGGGGCGGGTTTAGGGATTTTCCTGTTGCGATGGATGATAGCATTTATTCAAAACCCGCCCTGATTAATGGGTAGGGGCGTTTCATCACAATTATTCTCAAACACATAAATTCAGTTAGCATCGGCAATCGAGGCTGAAATGGTCAAAATTTTTTGATAAACATCATGATTAACGGGCGCGGCTAATAACTGACGCTACACTTCAATCAACACCGTCAAATAGCATTCTCAACCCAACGCCCAAAACTGAACAATATCTCGTTGAGTAATCATTCCCACCTGTATGTTCAACAATCCAACCCTCTAATTAGTCAGCAAAGGAGTTAAAATCATGGCACTCACAGCCTCAACCATGTTACCTCTAGGCAACAAAGCCCCAGAATTCCAGTTACCCGATGTGGTATCGGGCGAAACGATATCCTTAGACACGTTTGCAGGGAAACAGGGATTAGTGGTGATATTTCTCTGCCGTCATTGCCCATTTGTCAAGCATGTTCAGGGTGAATTAGCTAAACTAGGTCGAGACTACCAGGATGCAGATCTGGGGATTGTAGCAATTAGCGCCAACGATGCTACGACTCACCCCGATGATGCGCCTGAGAAGTTAAAGGAAATGGCACAAGAATTAGGATTGACGTTTCCCTTGTGCTATGACGAAAGCCAGGAAACAGCGAAAGCCTATACCGCCGCCTGTACGCCAGACTTCTTTGTGTTCGATCGCGATCGCAAACTCGTCTACCGGGGACAATTCGACGATAGCCGCCCAGGGAATGATCAACCTGTGACAGGTAAGGATCTGCGATCCGCGATCGATGCGGTATTAGCACAGTCTCCCGTCAGTGAAGAACAAAAGCCCAGTATCGGCTGCAATATCAAATGGAAGCCAGGGAATGAACCCGCCTATTATGGCGCTTAAGGATATTTAGCGGTTGGGATTAGGGCACAGGTTTCATTTGTAGGGGCGGGTTTAGGGACAAACTTAACCCAGAAACCAATAACCTTTCTGCAAAACCCGCCCTGCCCCACCCTCTCATTACCCCGACATCTTTGGTATGCGATCGCGGTTGGGAATCCGATAGGTTTTGTTATCCCTTTTCAGGTTGGGATTAGGGCGGGTTTTGTGGTTGAATTTGAGGTAGATTTCCTCATGTAATCCCTAAACCCGCCCCTACATGTTTGGTGTGCGATCGCGGTTGAGAATCCGATCGGTTTTGTTATCCCCTTTCAGGTTGGGATTAGGGCGGGTTTCATTTGTAGGGGCGGGTTTAGGGACAAACTTAACCCAGAAACCAATAACCTTTCTGCAAAACCCGCCCTGCCCCACCCTCTCATTACCCCGACATCTTTGGTATGCGATCGCGGTTGGGAATCCGATAGGTTTTG
>NZ_JAVJNP010000014.1:0-32761 GCF_040217205.1 Coleofasciculus sp. A1-SPW-01
TTTGGCGCGGTTGGCAGAGACTACAAGATATCGCTGCTACCTGGCAGTTACTTCACTCCTAGCTATTAAGTTCCATTTTAACTAACGGCTTGAAAACGCGATCGCACAATGTTTAAGAAAGATGTGGGTAATGCATAGCCCACACCGGGGAGAGGGGAGCAAGAGGGGAGCATCTTCTGGTCTCCCCCGTGCAAAAAAAGCGAAGCATCCGCAAGCGTGAAGGCACGACTATGCCAGAAGAATCCTCACCGTTGCTCCTCAAAACTGGGTCATTTGAGTCTTTTACTCCACGTTTCGTGTTCTGAACTCTACGTTCCGTGTTCCGAACTCTACGTTCTGTGTTCCGAACTCTACGTTCTGTGTTCTGAACTCCACGTTTTGTGTTCTGAACTCCACGTTTCGTGTTCCGAACTTCACGTTTCGTGTTCTGAACTTGGCGTTTCGTGTTCTGAACTCGGCGTTTCGTGTTCCGAACTCCAAATGCCGTGTTTTTGGGTCAGGACTTACGCACCTACACCCTATATATGGATTAAGGTGCGTTACGCTTCGCTAACGCACCCTACATCTAGAGCTTTGGCGTAATATCATGTCCGGTTGAATACCCATAATTACGGTGATGGGGAGATGGGGAGATGCGGTGAGGGTGAGTAGAGGCTTGGGTTTTGGAGTCCGTACATTTTTATAGCAACCGCCATGGCGATTAGGACACATGATTTATGTAGAGACGTTGCATTTTAGTCTCTACTATGGGTGAAAAGGAAACAGGGGAATGTCCTAACGTATCCCTGTCACCCCGTCACTCCCTAGATAGGGCTTCCTGCCAAATTTCGTAGTTATAGAACTTGCAGTTCTCTTGGATAGCGAGGATGACGCTGAGGGCAGATTGATCAGAATCAGTTGGGATTAAGGTGAGGAGATGGGGGAGGTATTGAGTAATGGCTTCTGTGTTTTTCTTGGCGATATTACCTAAGGCTTCTGCGGCTCTCCAACACACATAAGAATCCGCATCTTCCAGGAGTTTGAGCAAACCGGGAATGGCATTCTCTGAACCGATTTTACCTAAGGCTGCTGCGGCACTCCCACGCGCATAATAATGCGAATGTTCCAGGAGTTTGAGCAAACCGGGAATGGCTTTCTCTGAACCGATATTATATAAGGCATTAGCGGCACTCCAACGCACATAAGAATCCGCATCTTCCAGGAGTTTGAGCAAACCGGGAATGGCATTCTCTGAACCGATTTGACCTAAGGCTTCTGCGGCTCTCCTACGCACATCATAAGCCGAATGTTCCAGGAGTTTGAGCAAACCGGGAATGGCTTTCTCTGAACCGATATTACCTAAGGCTTCTGCGGCTATCCTACGCACAACAGCATCCGAATCTTCCAGGAGTTTGAGCAAACCGGGAATGGTATTCTCTGAACCGATTTTACCTAAGGCATATGCGGCAATCATACGCACAGAATGCGAATCTTTCAGGAGTTTGAGCAAACCGGGAATGGCATTCTCTGAACCGATATTACCTAAGGCATATGCGGCTTTCTGACGCACATAAGAATCCGCATCTTCCAGGAGTTTGAGCAAACCGGGAATGGCATTCTCTGAATCGATTTTACATAAAGCAGAAGCGGCTCTCCTACGCACATAAGAATCCGAATCTTCCAGGAGTTGGAGCAAACCGGGAATGGCATTCTCTGAACCGATTTTACCTAAGGCATCTGCGGCACGACTACGCACAACAGAATGCGAATCTTTCAGGAGTTTGAGCAAACCGGGAATGGTATTCTCTGAACCGATATTACCTAAGGCTTCTGCGGCACTATAACGCACAGAATGCGAATCTTTCAGGAGTTGGAGCAAACCGGGAATGGCATTCTCTGAACCGATTTTACCTAAGGCATATGCGGCTCTCTTACGCACAACAGCATCCGAATCTTCCAGGAATTTGAGCAAACCGGGAATGGCATTCTCTGAACCGATTTGACCTAAGGCTTCTGCGGCACTCATACGCACATAAGCATCCGAATGTTCCAGGAATTTGAGCAAACCGGGAATGGCATTCTCTGAACCGATTTTACCTAAGGCTTCTGCGGCACTATAACGCAGATAAGAATCCGAATCTTCCAGGAATTTGAGCAAACCGGGAATGGCATTCTCTGAACCGATATTACCTAAGGCTATTGCGGCACTCCTACGCACAGAAGAATCCGAATCTTTCAGGAGTTGGAGCAAACCGGGAATGGCATTCTCTGAACCGATTTTACCTAAGGCTTTTGCGGCTTTCAAACGCACATAAGAATCCGCATCTTCCAGGAGTTTGAGCAAACCGGGAATGGCATTCTCTGAACCGATTTTACCTAAGGCATATGCGGCTCTCCAACGCACATCAGAATCCGAATGTTCCAGGAGTTTGAGCAAACCGGGAATTGCTGTTTCGGAACCGATATTACCTAAGGCATCAGCGGCACGACTACGCACATTAGAATCCGAATGTTCCACCAGTTTGAGTAAACCGGGAATTGCACTATCCGATCGCGTCTCCTCCAAAAGCTTAACCTTTAACCAAGCGGGTACATCCAACGCCTCCACATACCCAACCGTCTGCTCCTGAAACTCTGGCTTTACCTCCCCGGCTAACCGCGCACCCAACCGCCAATCTACTTTTAATGCCAATTGCACCACCTGCACCGCCTGTCTATCCTCCAGCAGCGCCAACATCAACGCGATTGGTTCTGTCCACTTCAGATAATTGAGATACTCCCGCTTGAGCACTTCATCACTCAACGTTGGCAACCGTTCCAACAATGCCTCGGCTGCATAATATTCCTGAATCAGTTGATGGCGAAACTCTAACTCCTGATTACCTGTTCCCGCCTGAATGAGATGATACTTCTGCAAATCCCGCAGACACTTACGGGCAAAATCCTCGCCATACGCCACTTTGCCATGGAGAAATTGCCCGATCGCCTGTACTGCTTCTTCCCGTGCAATCCTTACCCGTAGTTCCCTCGGCGTCTCTCCCTGCATCATTACCCACGCCAACTGTTGCAGCACCGGTTTCCACCAGTCGCGATCGCTCTCAATCACCACATCCTGTTTCAGGTTGCGCTCATACTCCTGAGTAAATAACCGAAACACTAACCCCAAATTCTCTGGAATTTCGTTTGTCTGCTGAAACAAGCTACACAGCATCCACAGCAGTAACGGCGTTTTCCCAAATTCTCGCAAGCGATCACCCAGTTGGCGCAGCATTTCCTCAGCTTGTTCTGGCAAGTATGCCCGGATAAAGTCCTGCATTTGCGCTTCCGTAAGCGGCTGCATTTCCAGCTTTTTCTCAATCCCTAAATCTCCCCCCAGGCTCAAATCCCGTGTGGTGAAAATCATCGGTACTTTGGGATGATTGCGGCGAAAATCAGAAAGCTGCGATCGTGCTTCCTCTGAGGGCAACTCATTCACCCCATCAAAGAGGATGAGGGAGCGAGACAACAGGGTTTCCAGTTGTGCCTGCGTTAAGGGGAGTTCATTTCGAGTAAAGGCATTGAGAATTAATTGGGTAATTGAACCTTGCCAGTAACGCAGTTCCACCAACACCGGAATCAGGGTTGACTCCCCTCTCCCAGAATTGATACTGCTGGTCACTAACTGAGGGGTTTGACCCCTCCCCAAACCCCTCCCCGCCACGGGGAGGGGCTTAGAGGCTCCCCCTTCCCTCGCAGGGAAGGGGGCTGGGGGGTTAGGTTTTTCCAATTCGCCAGCAGTATCAGAATTGCCAGAGGGGCTGGGGGTGAGGGCTTCTGATTTCTGAGTCGTCGCCTCTTCCAAGAGTAACCGTGCTAACGCCGTAGACTTTCCTGATCCGGGGCGCCCGACTAACAAAACCTGCTCCTGGGCATACTTACGCAGCCCTTCCAGCACCGAGAATCGCTCGACTTCCTCTTCCTGTCGCTGTTCTCTTTCCTCCTTTTTCACCCTCTGCACCGTCAACCCGACGTCATAAATCGGTGTCACATCCTCGGATTGCCGTTGTTTGCTTTCGGCATCAGTTAACGTGTAAAGCTGCCACCACTTCTCATACTTGGTAGTAATTGCCGTCAAATAGGGCTTTACTGTATATTGTTGCAACAGATTTTCGACGTGACTCATCGTTTAAGCGTTAGGTTGAGCTTCCCATTCCAACGTGATTTCCAGACTTGCTCTACCCTATCCTTTGACAATCACCGCCGTCAATTGTCCCGCCTCGATCGCCATTTCCATCCCAAATTTTACCGTCGCCTTCTTCGGTCTGGCTTTTTTCAGGGGGGCGGCGACCATCTGTACTACCCCCTCGATCGCATCAGCGACAGGCTGAAACTGCTTGGCGTCAAAGCTGACATCCTCTCGCCCTGTCGTTGTTACCTCAAATTTCGCGATCGCCCCATTGGGAAGTTCAACGGGAACGGTATCACGGCGGGATTCGGCAAAGCTCATTTGATTCTCCTCAAACTAAGGTATAGGTCGAGACGGTGGCACTTGCAGCTCAGATGAAGCCGTCAGCGTTTGGTATAAACGCTCAGATAAGATGCGGTTGGCTTCCTCGGTCAAATGAATGGCATCCCAAAACGCCCGATCAGAAAAATCGTTATAAACATCGTAGAAGTTCAGCGTTTTTACATTCTCGGGATACCAACTTTGAAGCTGATCCAGTGATTTGGCTAAAGCAACATAGCCATCTTGGATTCGTGTCTGATAATCTGCTCCTAATTCAACCAAAATTTCCTGCTCTCTGAGTGAAATCTGTTGATTACCCCCACGACCCGTAATTTCGGGTTGTATGGCGATAATTAAAGGAATTCTTGCCCCAGTTACTAAGCGAATCATTTGCTTGTGGCGATCGCGATAACGGGTAACTCGTTCTTGCAGTTCCTCTGAGTTAACAGGAAGATAGTTAGCTAGGTGGGCTGTACCATTCAATGCCGCTAAACTCAGGCGACTCACCGAGGGTTGGGGACGTACTATCCAGTATTGGATAGCTTTAATCAGATAGGTGTTTGTCACCACAGAGGATAACTCTTGGGAGAGGTGCGTCCAAAAATGCCCAGAGGCATTACTAAGAAAGGTTTCAATATGGGGAATGTCCGTTGCCATGCGATCGCTCGGTAGGAGCAAGTCCATGTATCCATCCAAAACCACGATCGCATCCGGTTGGTAGGGCAAAATCTGCAACGCTAACTGAGCCAATTCATTCCCTGATGCATACCCCGGTACAGCCGCATTAATCACCCGATATTGACCATCTTTAATCTTAGGAGGCAACGCCAACGCCTTTTCTAAATCCGGTTTATAGAAGGGCAGATCTGTGGGTCTATATTTCTCCGGAGAACGCTGCTGTTGAGCAACCCGTTCCTTCAGACGCGCTTCCAGTTGAGCGGCGATCGTGGCTTGATTACTGGGATTCCATTGACCAAACGCCGTCGATCCTCCCAGTAAAAAAATCCGAAATTCACTGTTGGGTTTGTCTAAGGGAACAGGTTCAGTGTCGCGGAATCCTTGGCGATTAATCTGCCAAAAATTGCTGGTTTGGTCGCCAACTAACTGATAGCCTACAGCAAGACTCCGGTGGGCGGCGAGTCGCCCCTGTTCAGATAAACCCTCGTAAGGCTCGTTATTGTCATTCAAAAACTTGAGGCGGTAAACATTCACGATCGCTGGTTCACCCTCGTAAGCGGCTAACTCAGCGGTTTTGCCCATGACACCCACCAACAGCCGAGTGGACAATTCTAGGAGAATCAAGACAATCGGAATCGCCAAAATGATCGTGAGCAATGGGAAGGGGCGGCGGCGCTTACGGTAGGTGCGACGGCGGCGCGACTTGAACATCAAATACTTTCCTCAAATCATCACAGAATCAGGCGGCTGCGTTGCTAAACTTAACACGGATCGGGTCATCAGACTGACATTAAAATGTGAGGGTTACATCTGAGCGCGGGTTAAAATCCATAGTTGTACAGAACTATCCATTATACCGATGCCCTGCAAGCTACTCTTTGTCTGCCTTGGTAATATCTGCCGTTCTCCCTCCGCCGAGAACATTATGAATCACTTAATTGAGCAAGCGGGACTTCAGGAGAGCATTGTCTGCGACTCGGCGGGGACAGGTGATTATCATATTGGTTCTCCTCCCGATGAACGCATGACTCTCGCCGCCAGCCAACGGGGAATCATCCTTAAGGGCAAAGCCCGACAGTTTCAAGTTCCTGACTTTGAAGCGTTCGACCTGATTTTGGCGATGGATCGGGAGAATTTACGCGACATTCTGTTCCTAGATGCGACGGGGAAGTATGGGGATAAAGTGCGATTAATGTGTGATTTTGCCACTCGTCATCGGATACGAGACGTTCCTGATCCTTATTATGGGGGTCCAGAGGGATTTAACCAAGTGATTGATTTACTCCTCGATGCTTGCGAGGGATTATTGGAGTATGTGATGAAGACCTATTCCCTACCCGCCAAGGGCAAAGTCCAATGAGCTTTTTTGAGAAACTCAATCATGCGATCGCCCACAATCAAAGTTTACTGGTAGTTGGACTCGATCCTAACCCAGAAATGATGCCCAAGCGTTACTCCACCGGAGAATATTCCGGTGATCTGATGGATGGGTTAAGAGATTGGCTGCACGTAATTATCCAGCAAACCGCCGATTTAGTCTGCGCCTATAAGCCCACCTATGGCTTTTACAAGGCGTTGGGCGCACCAGGACTCAACTTATTAGAACAGACACTCGCGGCGATTCCTGACTCCATCCCGATTATTTTAGATGCCAAACATGGTGACTTAAACACTAGCACCGTCTTTGCCGAAACCATTTTTACGCGATCGCGGGTGGATGCGGTTACGCTGAGTCCTTATTCTGGACAAGACCACGTTGCACCCTTTTTAATTTATCCCGGTAAAGCCGTCTTTATTCTCTGCTGCACCTCCAATCCGGCGGCTGTCGCTATCCAGCAGTATCCCCAACCCCAAACCCCCCTTTATTTGCAAGTGGTGAAGGAAGCCAAAACCTGGGGCGCACCCGAAGATTTAGCCCTAGAAGTTGGCACAACCTCTCCCGACGTATTGGCAAAAATTCGGGCAATTGCCCCAGAACGCTTAATTTTAGCCCGGAGTATCTGGGCGGAGGGAGGTGCTGAACTGACCCAAATTTTAGCCGCTGGGTTAAATGCCAATGGTGAGGGGTTATTAATACCAGTTCCCCAGGATATGTTAGCCACAGAGGAACCCGCCGCCGCCATACAACCTCTGCGAGAGAAGATAAATCAGGCAAGAGGGAAAAAGATTCAACAGGGTTCTGCTTGTGATTTGTGGATGCCTGATGTTTGTTTTCTCGAACAACATCCCCATCAGGATTTAATTCTCCAACTGTATGACATGGGTTGTATTCTATTTGGCGAATTTGTCCAAGCATCGGGAGCCGTTTTCCCCTACTATATTGATTTGCGAAAAGTTATCTCCAATCCCCAACTTTTCCATCTAATGCTGAGTGCTTATGCCGAGATTCTGCAAGATTTAACCTTTGACCGGATTGCCGGGATTCCTTATGGGTCATTACCCACCGCAACTGGATTATCCCTGCGTCTACATCACCCGATGATTTTTCCCCGTAAAGAGGTGAAAGCCCATGGAACGCGACGGGTGATTGAGGGTCACTTTGAACCAGGGGAAACAGTGGTTGTCGTGGATGATATTTTGATTAGTGGGAAGAGTGTGATGGAAGGGGCAGCGAAGCTGGAGACAGGGGGATTAAATGTGCAGGATATTGTCGTATTTATTGATCACGAAGGGGGGGTAAAAGATAGATTGAAGGACAATGGTTATCAGGCGCATTCCGTGTTAACAATTTCTGAAATTACCCAAACCCTGTATCAAGCGGGGCGGATTAATCAGGAACAATTCCAGGCATTTAACCACAGTGTTAAGTAGGGACTGATGTGAAACTATTAAATCTTTATCCATCAAAGCTTTGAGGTGTATTAATACCTAGGGTAGCCCTTCAAAATGTAGAACTATATTACGATTGCGATCGGGTTGCTGATGAAAGAATTCGAGAAATTTACCATGATTAAATAATCATAGTAAATTTCTGTAATTAAATTCAGGCTATTGTAAAGTTACATACAGCAAACTACATCAGAGATTTTAAGTACCTCTTTACCAAAGTGGCGAATAGATGCAGCACGAATTTCGTCTAATTTGATACGTGCGTCTTCTGGTAACAAAGCTTCTTCAAGAGGGTTGTGATGAATGAAATCACCAGAAATATCTTGGGAAAATGCCATCCAGTTGTGGGTGAACCACAAGCAAATGTGCCAGAAGTGATCTGCCTCAAACGAAGGGATAAAATACTGCGCTTTATCAGCCACGCATAGATAAATAAAATGCCGGAAATCCTCTACAGCTTTTTGGACATCTTCATGTGGATACTCTTTTTGAAACCGCCGCATTTCTGCGCTAAAGTCCCAGGCTTTAACTTTTGCAAGTAGCTTGGCATTCTCAGGTAACTCAGACAAATTAGTGTGACGAGATTTCAAGGCAACTGCTGCTGTCATTTTATGCTTCTCCTTCTCAATTGAGGATATTAAAAAAACTGACGATATTTTTTCATAATAGACTTTATTTATGATTTGCAAAGTCATAAAAAGTATAAATTAGTATAGACTTGAATAATTATTATATAGTATGGATTAGTTGAACAAAGTATAGTTTAGCCGCAAAAGGGTGCAAAAGGTAGTAAAATTAGTAAAAACCAATATGCGGATCGCCAATGGATGTCCACGAAGTCCTGGAATGGGTCGATGAATTGGTGTTGACCAAAACAGGATCGCACTTAAATAGCTTGCAACAGGCAGTATTATCAGGGGTCTGGAATAGTCAAAAATACAGAGAAATCGCGGATGACTATCACTGTACTGAAGCTAACGTGAAAAGAGTAGCAGGCAATTTATGGCAACTGATATCACAAGAATTAGACGAAAAAGTTAATAAATCGAACTTCCGCGCTACAATGGAACGTTATTATATTTATAATTCTAATGTTGGTGATTTTGCACAGAGTAAATTTTGGGGAAGTAACATCAATCTCTGTAGAGAAAATTGGCATTCTGACGAAACTACACAAAACCGATCGCGCTCCTCAAACGCCACCAGCCACAAACCTGAAAAACGCCATGATTTAACTGAAGCACCGGAGTGCGATCGCGTCTACAACCGCACCACAGAACTAACCACTCTCAAACAGTGGATACTCCAAGAAAAAATCCGCATCGTCACTATCTTTGGATTACCGGGTATCGGCAAAACCACCATCGCTAGAGAACTCATCGAACAAATTAAAGATAATTTTGATTATATCCTCTGGCGCAACTGTACCGAAACCCTGACACTGAAATCTCTAAAAACCAACTTAATTCAGTTCTTTTCTAAAGATCGAGAAACCAAACTCCCCTCCCTAATCGACTATCTGCGATCGCATCCCTGCCTAATCATCCTCGACGACTTCCAAGAACTCTTTGCCAGTGGTGAATTAGCAGGCACCTATCTACCAGACTGTGAAAATTACAGGAAATTCTGGCAACAAATGGCGCGAACACCTCACCACAGTTGCTTCCTACTCATGAGTTGGGAAAAACCCACAGAAATTGCCATCTTAGAAGGAGAAAACCGCCACTGCCGCACATTACAGCTTGGTGGTTTGGGAGAGTCTGCGGCGGAACTCTTGACGAACAAAAGGTTAACCGATGAGGATAAATGGTGGGAACTTATCGAATGTTACGGCGGCAATCCATCCTGGTTAAATATAATCGCTTCTACCATCCAAGATTTATTTAACAGTAGCGTTGATCGCTTCTTATCCTATCCCAATCTATTTCTGGGAGACTTAGAACCCAGATTAAAGGCACAATATCAACGATTATCTGAATCTGAGCAAATGATAACGCTGTGGTTAGCGAACCAAAATGCGGCAGACATTTCCCTCAAACCCGCCGAGTTAGCATTGTCTGATTCTGATTTTTTGAAGGCGGTACAATCTTTGAGGAAACGGGGTTTAATTGAAAAAATAACCGATAACGGATCATCGCTGTTCGCCGTTCAAGCTTTAGTTAAAGCATATTTGAAAGAGAGATAAGCTGTTCGGCATTTAAACCTTAATATCAGTAATGGCGAAAACCTTGTAGTGCGTTAAGCGAAGCCATGCCGCAGGCTTTGCATCTTGCTCGCTACTAATACCCAATTTAAATGCATGACAGCTTAAGTTCGTAGTTGCGCTGTCTTCGCCATAAACATTTTAGGGCTGACTACCAAGTACATCCCAGAAACCGGGTTTCTATGAATCTCTGCATCCTCTCCGAAATCTATCGCAGAAACCCGGTTTCTAGCCCCCAGGCGGAGAGATAGTCTCCGTTGGAGGGTACTACGATTCTGGCTCAGAAACCCGGTTTCCTAATCCTCCAGACCACTATAATAAGATCGATCAGCCCCAATTTGGCTACGATAAACTGCTTATGACTGTACTCATCTCAGACGAAATCCTGCAAGCCTCTCAGCTTACCCCAAGCGAGTTTCGCCAAGAAGTAGAATTACACCTGTTTCAAACCGTGTAAGCATCCTAAACGAAATTAAGTTGAGACGGAACAAAGTAATAGGATAATAGAATAAAAGGATAAGAGTAAAAAAACTACTCCTCATTTAGAGGCAAAATAGAGATAAACGCTGAATAGCCAACTATCCCCATGAGTTACTGTCTCAATCCTAACTGTACCAACCCCCAAAATCCCGCCGGAACCAAATTTTGCCTCACCTGTGGGTCAAAGATACGCCTCAAGGAACGATATCGCACAGTTCAACCCTTGGGACAAGGCGGTTTTGGGCGCACGTTTCTAGCGGTGGATGAAGATAAACCGTCTCATCCCCCCTGTGTGATTAAGCAGTTTTTCCCCCAAGCCCAGGGAACCAGTACGGTACAAAAAGCGGCGCAGTTATTTACCCAAGAAGCAGTACGGTTAGATGAGTTGGGTAAACATCCCCAGATTCCAGAACTGTTAGCGTATTTTTGCCAAGATAATCATCAATATTTGGTGCAAGAGTTTATTGAGGGCGAAGACTTAGCCCAGGAATTGGCAAGAAAAGGCGCATTTACAGAAGCCCAAATTCGCGATGTGTTGAATAATTTGTTGCCTGTTTTACAATTCGTTCATCAGCATCATGTGATTCACCGCGATATTAAACCGGAAAATATTATTCGTCGAAATCGCGATAAGCAACTGTTTCTGGTCGATTTTGGTGCATCAAAAGTGGCGACAGGGACAGCGTTAGCGAGAACCGGGACTGTGATTGGTTCGGTGGGGTATGTCGCACCGGAACAAAGTATCGGGAAAGCGGTGTTTGCAAGTGATATCTATAGTCTCGGCGTGATGTGTATTCATCTGCTAACGGGAATCCATCCCTTTGACTTATTTGATGTGAATCAGGGGGTTTGGGTATGGCGACAAGGGTTAAAAAATCCAGTGAGCGATCGCGTGGCTAAAATTTTAGATAAGATGTTAGTCAGTGCGACGAATCAGCGCTATCAATCGGTGGCGGAGATACTCCAGGATTTAGAGCCTCAAACCCCTGTGGCTAAGGTTAAATCAGTAAAACCTGCACCCCCTCCAGCTTCAGCGCCAATGAAGCCCCAGCCAAATTCGCCTCAATATGGGAAAGGGTTAGATAAAGAATTAGCGGATTTGAAGTCTGAGTTTTTGCAGCCACCGACATCTAAAAGTACCCCACCCAAATCGACACCGCCGACTAAAGGTTCTGCCAATACTCAAAAAACTAAAAGTCAAATGGACAGGGAATTAGAGGAAATCAAGTCTCAGTTTTTGGAAGAATAGGTTGTCGCTGACCAAGAGATTTTGAAGCAGGCAGTGGATGCTTGGGAAGCTGAACGGAATCAGGCAGATTTTGTAAAAATCCGCGATCGCGCTCTTGAGTTTAACCTCTTCTCCCATACTGAAGTTCCCAATACAGCCCAAGCGGCATCGAGATAATGCCGCTCGCTCAAAAGAAATCTGGGCTTCTTCTGGTTAAGTTGACACCAATGGGCATTGCCGTGTCCCTGCTTTCTGCCTTTTGCTATAGAATATACGTTCTCTAAAATTTGGCTAGGTGATTACCGATGAAACCGCCAAGTTCTACTGGTGTCCCGTTTAGGGAGGATTTCTGGATTTGACTCATCCATACTAAGATAGTGGCTCCGATAAAAAGATAAGTTTTATCAATGATTGACGTTAGCATTTATCTTTGAAGTTAATGATTCAGATGAATTACTTGATGACTCTGTAGAGACGCGCCATAGCACGTCTTTATATGAGAACTGCTAACTGGGGTTATTGAATCGATGTTCCCCCAGTCGCTGTGAGAAAAATTGAGAGGTTATCGTTGTGTCTGATTCCCCGACAAGTTTAATTGTGGCAGAACCGAAAGCAACCTATCAATCCGGTGGTGATCATCAGAATTGCTGGGTGGAGACGCTGGTGGATTGTCCGGGACTCGAGGGACTGTTGACGTACCGCATCCCGGCGGATTTGTCGGTTAAACCGGGAGATATTTTAACGGTGCCATTGAATAACCGACAGGTGGGGGCGATCGCAATTCGGTTACTGGCTTCTCCCCCTGCTGATGTGCCATTGGCGAAAATCCGGGAGGTGGAGGATGTTGTCTGTACTGGGTTTTTTGGGACATCCTATTGGCAGGTATTGGAACAAGTGGCGCAGTATTACTGCACACCCCTGATATCCGTAGTTCGGGGGGCATTACCACCGGGATTGTTGATGCGATCGCAACGGCGAGTTCGTCTGCATCGTGAGGCGCTTCCTGATGGTGCAGATACGTTTGTCGGTCGAACGGCGCGTCAGATTTTAGCACTCCTAGACGCCCAACCGGAAGGAGATTACAGCGTCGCCTATCTACAACGCCAGGTGAAAGGGGCGCGTCGCGGGGTAAAAGATTTACTTAAACGCGGCTGGGTAGAAAGTTATTTGAAACCGCCCCAACCGTCTCGCCCGAAGCTGAAGAAAGCTGTCACTCTCGTCGCGGATGGCTTTGAATCTGATATCACCGAACGACAACGGGAAGTATTAGATGTACTGCGGCGTCGGGGTGGGGATATGTGGCTGAATGAGTTATTGCAAGTCTGTCATGCTACGTCTTCTATTGTTAACAAGCTGGCAGAAAAAGGGTATGTCGTCGTTGAATACCGGGAAATTCTCAGAACCTTGGATCAGCCGAATGTGGCAGATGATCGCCCTAAAGTATTGACAGATACGCAAACCTATGCATTGAAAACGATTCAAAGTTTGGATGAGTATAACCAAGTGCTATTGCATGGGGTAACGGGTTCCGGGAAAACCGAGGTTTATCTACAAGCGATCGCGCCGTTGTTAAGGGCGGGAAAATCTGCCCTGGTGTTAGTTCCAGAGATTGGGCTGACGCCTCAACTCACCGACCGATTTCGCGCCCGCTTTGGCAAAAAGGTGAATGTGTATCACAGTGGGTTATCCCATGGGGAACGTTATGATACCTGGCGACAAGTATTAAGTGGAGAACCCCAGGTCGTCATTGGTACGCGATCGGCTGTTTTTGTGCCGTTACCCAAATTGGGTCTAATTATATTAGATGAAGAACACGACTCCAGTTTCAAGCAAGACAGTCTTTCTCCCACCTATCATGCCCGTACCGTTGCCCAATGGCGGGCGGAATTGGAAAATTGTCCTCTGGTTTTGGGTTCAGCTACCCCGTCTCTAGAAACCTGGGTTGCTGTCAACGGTCAACAAGCCAATCTCAACACAGACGCCCCCTGTAAAACCTATTACCTTTCATTACCTGAACGCATCCAATCCCGCCCCTTACCTCCTGTGGAAATTGTGGATATGAGACAGGAGTTAAAGCAGGGGAATCGTTCTATTTTCAGCCGTTCTCTCCAAGATAAGTTACATCAGTTGAAACAAAAGCAGCGACAAGGGATTTTATTTATTCCCCGTCGTGGACATAGTACGTTTGTCTCCTGTCGCAGTTGCGGCTATGTGATTGAATGTCCGGACTGTGATGTGTCCCTGTCCTATCACTATGCTTATGAGGGGGCAAAT
Organism: Coleofasciculus sp. A1-SPW-01; assembly: GCF_040217205.1. NCBI lineage: Bacteria > Bacillati > Cyanobacteriota > Cyanophyceae > Coleofasciculales > Coleofasciculaceae > Coleofasciculus > Coleofasciculus sp. A1-SPW-01. The sequence continues at coordinate 14,158 of NZ_JAVJNP010000014.1, forward strand.
CAACTCTTACGTTGTCACTATTGCAACTACACAACCGCCCATCCTAATAATTGTCCCGAATGTGGTTCACCTTACCTCAAGTTTTTTGGTAGTGGCACACAACGGGTGGAACAGGAGTTGGCTAAGGCGTTTCCTGATTTACGGGTAATTCGCTTTGATAGTGATACCACCCGTAACAAGGGGGCGCATCGAACCCTGTTAACTCAGTTTGCCAATGGGGAAGCGGACTTATTAATCGGGACGCAAATGTTAACCAAGGGATTAGACTTAGCAGGAGTCACCTTAGTCGGCGTTGTCGCCGCCGATGGATTATTACACTTATCTGATTATCGGGCAGCCGAACGAGCATTTCAAACCTTAACCCAAGTCGCAGGTCGGGCGGGTCGGGGAGATGAACCGGGTCAGGTGATTGTCCAAACTTATTCACCTCAACATCCGGTGATTCAGGCGGTGAAAACCCATGGGTATGAGGTGTTTACCGAGGCGGAATTAGCACAACGGGAATCGTTGAATTATCCTCCTTATGGGCATCTGATTTTATTGCGGTTAAGTGGGTTGGAAGAGATGGTGGTTGAGCAGGCGGCGGAGAGGTTAGCGGAATGGTTAAGTCAGGTGAGTTCCGGGTATGAGATATTAGGACCGGCGCCTGCGGGGATTATGCGAATCGCCCGTCGTTATCGGTGGCAGATTTTGCTCAAATTTCCGCCAGATGTAGCGGTAGGATTACCCGATGTGGCGGCTTTGCAGCGGATTTGTCCGCCAGATGTGAGTTTGACGATTGATGTTGATCCGCTGAATATGATGTAGGGGGTCATTCGTCCTTTGTCATTCTTAATTCAGCAAGCCCTATTGTAGGGGCGACCCGCCGCACACCGCTAAAACTACCCACCGATTAATTTTATCGGGTCGCCCGACATCAGATATCGGTAATGATCTAACACCATTTAGCAGTAAGAAATTTTCTACCTTCTGCCTTATAGCAAAAGGCAGAAGTTGGCACTCCAGGTACGCAGAGGAATTTAAATGAAATGACAACTACGCCGAATTTTCCAACGCTGCAACGGGCAAAGATTCGGGAAATACTTCAGGCGAAAACATTTCCCACAATACTTTGAAATAGGGTAAAACAAGCGAAATTTGCTGCTGAGACAAACGTTTACCAAATTCCAATCCTAACAGATGAATCATTTGCCGAACTAATTCCCACCCTACATTTAGAGTCGGGTAGAGCATGACACACAAGGGAAACAATTCCTGTTGGATGGGCGCAATACTCCTTTCCAAAACACAAAGCCACAGGTAAATCTGGAACATTTCCACATCCCGAATACTGGCAGATTTCACCGTAGGGTTCACTAAGCTACCACTATAACAGTGATAGTGTGGATGTAAATCGCTAATTCGGGTGGCAATTTCTTGAGCAATTAATGCTTGATCCGGTAAAATTTGCCGTAGAGAAACCAAAGCTAATGATTGATGATCATAGTTGGCGGCAGTTTTGTATAGTCGTTGTAAGGGCATATACAGACAATCATCAATCACCTGGAAATAAACACTCACTGTAGCTTGTTCTTGAGGTGACAGTGATTTCAGTAGTAACTGACCACTATAGTGAAACTGCATACTCACAAACGCAATCACTCTGGGATCAATTGCTGTATAATTGTGTCGAATGCGACCTAAATCTGATGCTAAAAATAAACATAAACGTTCGGGGATGACTTGATCGGCATAAGCGAGCAATACTTTTTCATAGATTGAGTAAGTATCTTTCGTAATTTGCCAAGGATCAATTAAGCGATAGTTAATACCTTGTCGCTTGATTTGTTGACAGAGTAATGCTTCGGTTTTTGCCCAAGCTTGAATCGTTACCGATCGCAAGGAATCAAGCAACCGCTGCGCTATAACGGCTCGTAATCCTGGAGAATTCGACTGCCACGTTTTGTCTGATGTACTGTGTTGTTGGACATACTTTTTTGCCCAGAGTTTGGATAGCTTTCTTGCCGTCGCGATCTTCGCTGTCTGCGACGGTTGAGAATTACCTCGCTTATCCTTTGTACTCATGACACACCCCTTGTTTAGAACGTCAATGCAGTCCGTAAAATGGCGGTAGCAATAAAGTCAACAGTAAAAAAAGGCTGTTTGGTAGCTAATGTGACAATTTTTAATTAAGTCGGATGACTAAATCGGTGTTCTAGCACGCTGGCTCACCAATAGCTGCTTGTTCCTTGCTTTCCAACTCTCTAATTATCTACTCACCAGTCAAAGGATAGTCTTTTTTGAAAAAATTCTCAATAGTCATTTTTTCAGGGATTGCTGAATAAGTCTTGTGGTGAGGCGAGGGAACAGGGAACAGTGAATGAGAGAGATGGGGGAACTAGGGCAACAAATGACGTAGCTTGCTTCTCACTCCCTTGAGTATGACAAATGACAAATGACAAATGACGAAACTAAACCGAATGCTGTAAAATCCAATCCTGCAAAATGGGATTAACAACCTCAGGGGCTTCATCTTGGGGACAATGACCTAAACCGTCTAAGGGGACAAATTGTTCCACAGCGGGATAATTGACCCATTCTTTTGCTTCCGCGATGGGTTCCCAAGGATCATCAGTTCCCCACAAAATCAGTGTGGGACACTGTAACTGAGGTAATAAGTCTTCGGCTAGAGGTCCTGCGGAATAGCGGGTAAATGCGATAAAAACATCAGCCGCACCCACATCAGCTGCCGGTTTCATTAGCAAGTCGATTAATTCATCAGTCACTGCCTCGGATTTGCGATACGCTTGCAATAAAATTTTACGCACCACCTGTGGCTTCGCCAGTTGACGAAAAAAGAGTTGTCCCACCCACTTAACTCCCAGTAACTGTTGTACCATGGGTGCGCCGATGCGACGATGCCAAGGTAACGTCACTCGTTTGCGATCGTGCAGCATCCGCAGGGAACAGTTGATCAGGGTAACGCCCAATACCCTATCTGGACAATCCACAGCCGCTTGCATCGCTACAACACAGCCAATTGAATTCCCCACCAAAAACGCTGGAGTCTCTACGACTTCCCGGCAAAAATCAAGGACTTGTTGTCCCCAGGTTTCAAAGGTATACTCCACGTCAAGTCCCGGCATCGGTTTGGCAGAAGCACCAAAGCCAATTAAGTCAATGGCATAGCATCGACAGGATTCTGCTAATACAGGTAAATTCTTACGCCAATGTCCACAAGATGCGCCAAAGCCATGCACCATCACTACCGCTGGTCCAGAATTGCCGTGGACTTGATAGGCAATGGGAAAACCCCGCCATGTCCAGATGTGAGTGTCGCGTTCAGGGCGTTTGGGTAGGGTGGAGGAGGGAAAGGTCATGAGGATTCCAAGAGTACAGGTTTACTGTTTATATTTTGTAATAAATTAACTCAGACGTTCTGGCGGAATATCTCTACTTCTTCTCCAGCACTAACCCTTATGACTAGACTGACGTTCTAGAGACGCGCCATGGTAGGTCTCTACACTCAAAACTCGTCTTGTGTCAAAATTAACCTTAAGAAATTCTTTGGTGCGTCCCCTATGTTGGTGCAAACGTCTGCTGCTGTTATCCCTTTCCTGGGATCGGAAATTCAGGCATCCTACAAAGCGTCACGAGTGGTTATTTTGCCGATTCCCTACGAGGCAACCACAACCTATCGTAAAGGCACAGAAAATGGACCCGATGCGCTCTTGGAGGCGTCAATCCAGCTTGAATACTACGATGATGAGTTGGAACGGGAGATTTGTAAAGACGCTAGGATTTATACCCATGGTGCGATCGCAGATACCAGAGGCGGACAACAGATTTCTGCCCAAACCATGCTGACAGATACTCGCGACACCGTATCTGGGCTGATCGATGATGGTAAATTTGTGATTGCGATTGGGGGTGAACATAGCATTACCACGGGACTTGTAGACGCCTACCGTCAAAAGAGTCACGAACCCTTCACCGTAGTGCAAATAGACGCCCACGGAGATTTACGCCACGAATACGAAGGCTCAATTTATAACCACGCCTGTGTGATGCGTCGAATTGTGGACATGGGACTACCGACATTACCCGTCGCCATTCGCAGTCTTTGTCAAGAAGAAGCGGACTTAATTAAACAAAAATCCATCCCCGTAATTTGGGCGCGACACATTGCCCAAAATCCCCACTGGATAGAGGAAGCGATCGCGACTATCCCAACAGAGCGAGTATTTATTACCATTGACTTAGATGGCATTGATCCGGCTTCAATGCCAGGGGTTGGCACTCCCGAACCGGGTGGGCTGCATTGGTATGCACTCCTAACCTTTTTGCGACGATTGTTTGAAACCCATCAGGTCATCGGTTGCGATGTAATGGAGTTGGCTCCCGTGGTTGATTCAGTGGTCTCCCAATTTACAGCCGCTAAACTGGTTTACAAACTCATCGGCTATCAAACTCTGGCACAAAGGTGGTAGCGATGGCTGAAATTCACTGCCTGATCCAGGAGGATCGGCAAAGGGGAACGGGAAAAAGGAAAAAACGAACACATTGTCAAACACACACCTTAACACGATATGAGTCTGAAGGAAAAACACGGCACACCCATTGGCAGTTATGCTCCCGATTTTGAGCTTTTAGGCACTGATAAGGATGTTCACCACCTATCCCGGTATCTAGAAAAGTGGCGAGGAGTGGTGGTAATTTTCTTGAGTAATAACTGTCCTGACTCTGCCGCTTATGTAGACAGACTCAAACAACTGCAAACCCGATTTCGGGAACAGGGATTTATCCTGATTGGCATTAACTCCAACGATGCTAACCAATCTCCCGAAGATAGTTTTAGTCAGATGCAGCAGTTTGCGAGTAGTAGAGGGTTGAATTTTCCTTACCTGTGGGACCCAACTCAGGACGTGGCACAAGGATTTGGCGCTTCAAAAACCCCAGAAGCCTTTGTGATTGATGGACAGGGAGTCTTGCGTTACAGGGGTAAAATTGACGATAATAGCCAACATCCCGAAGCTGTAAACGAAGCTTACGTCAAGAATGCGATCGCGGCTTTACTGGCTGGGAAAACTATCTCACCCCAATCCACTCCCACCTTGGGTAGTCCCCTAGTATGGCGTCGTTAGTGAGCAGAGAGAGCCAGAGCAACGGAGGAGCTGGGGAGAATCAGTATTTGAAGCCACCTGACACCAGTAATAGTTAACTGGAACTCGTGAATACCATAAGAATTTGTATTTTAGCACTACGGGTGTTAACAACAATCAAACTTCGTCACAGTCACAGCACTCTGTCAGAATAATCGGTAGACTGTTATCGTATGGGCAAGGCAATAGTCAAGAAAGAAAGAGTCGTAGCATGGGGATGAAATACCGACGGGTTTTACTAAAAGTGAGCGGTGAAGCCTTGATGGGCAAACTGAGCTACGGCATTGATCCAGGAGTCGTTCAGGACATCGCTGCTGAAATCGCCGAAGTCGTGGCAAGTGGCATCCAAATGGCAATCGTTGTCGGTGGTGGCAACATTTTTCGCGGTTTGAAAGCGGCTGCTGGCGGAATGGATCGGGCAACGGGTGATTATATTGGTATGATCGCCACAGTCATGAATGCCATGACTCTACAAGATGCTTTAGAGCAAATGGGAATACCTACCCGTGTGCAAACCGCGATCGCGATGCAAGAAGTGGCAGAACCCTATATCCGTCGCCGTGCCATTCGTCACCTAGAAAAAGGGCGAGTGGTCATTTTTGGCGCAGGTTCGGGGAATCCCTTTTTCACCACGGACACGACGGCAGCTTTACGAGCCGCCGAAATTGATGCGGAGGTGATCTTTAAAGCCACGAAAGTCGATGGGATTTATGATTGTGATCCTCAACTAAATCCCCAGGCTCGCCGTTATCATACGCTGTCCTATAACTACGTCCTCGCTCAAGATTTGCGGGTGATGGATAGTACCGCGATCGCTTTATGTAAGGAAAATAATATCCCAATTATGGTATTTGATTTGACAGGGCGGGGTAATATCCGCCGTGCTGTTCAAGGAGAATCTGTCGGAACAATTGTGGGAGGTTTTTGTGAAGTTAGCTGACGCTGAAAGCCAAATGAAGAAAGCCGTTGAAGCAACGCAACGGGGTTTCAATACCATTCGTACCGGTCGGGCGAATGCCAGTCTGTTGGATCGAGTAATGGTGGAATACTATGGTAGTCCCACCCCCCTGAAGTCTCTGGCAAGCATTAATACGCCAGATGCTACCACGATTACGATTCAACCCTATGACAAGAGTACGCTGACTCTGATTGAAAAATCGATTTCTTTATCGGATATTGGCTTAACCCCCAATAATGACGGTCAAGTCGTGCGACTGAATATTCCTCCCTTAACGAGTGAACGCCGCCAAGAATTTGTGAAGATGGCGGGTAAGTTAGCTGAGGAAGGGAAAGTTTCTATCCGCAATATCCGCCGTGATGCTGTTGACTCAGTTCGTAAACAGGAGAAAAATAGCGAAATTTCTGAAGATGAGTCCCGTGATCTGCAAGACCAGATTCAGCAATTGACGGACAAGTACACAGCTAAAATTGATGACTTGTTAGTTGCTAAAGAGAAGGACATTACCACAGTTTAAAGATTAGGGCAACATCCGATTGGAGTAAAGTTGCAGCAGTAGTGCGGGCATCTTGCCCGCTTCCGCAGTCTGATGGGGAAGATGAGGGAGATAGGGAAGGAAAGGACAAATGACGAATGACCAATGACTCAGTTTCTTGGTAAACTATGTCAGGGGTTCAAACTTAAACTATTACAGTCATACCTCCTAACCGCACTCATGAGTTTCTCAATCCATAAAGCCTAATGTTTGACTGCATTATCGTTGGGGCAGGTTCTGCAGGGGGAACCGCCGCCTACCACCTCGCCAAGCGAGGGAGATCGGTACTGATTCTAGAAAAAGATTCTTTACCCCGATACAAGCCCTGTAGTGGTGGTGTGTCCCCAAGCGTGCAACAGTGGTTTGATTTTGATCTTGCACCTGCGATCGCACTCAATGTAAGCCGAGTTCGCTACACCTGGCAAATGGATGATCCGGTGGAGGTCAGTCTCAAAAAACAAAAACCCGTCTGGATGGTACAGCGAGATGTTTTTGACCAGTTTTTGGTCGAACAGGCAAAAGAGCAAGGCGCTCAACTGCAAGACCAAACCACTGTCACAGGTATTGAATTTAAAGGCGATCGCTGGCAGGTTAACACAACCAATGAACCCCTGGCAGCCCGTTACCTGATTGCGGCGGATGGTGCTAATGGTCCTATGGCAAAATGGTTAGGCTTTAAAGCTCGTCCCCAGCGGATGGCGGTGACGATAGAAGCCCCTAATCCCGCCCCAACCAGCAGTGATCCAACAATCCATTTTGACTTTGGGCAAGTGAAAAATGGCTACATCTGGAATTTTCCCAAAACCGATAGCTATTCGGTCAGTGTGGGGACGTTTAAGGGGAATGACAAGCAGGATTTACAAAAGATAGGAACCAAGTATATTCAGCAACTTGGGGTTGATCCGAAACTCTGTCAAGTTTACAGTCATCCCATGTGCCTTTGGGATGGGAACCAAAAGTTACACGGGCAAAACGCGCTATTAGTTGGGGATGCCGCTTGTTTGGCTGATCCGTTTACGGCTGAAGGTATTCGTCCCTCTATCTTTAGTGGTGTCAAAGCAGCAGAGGCAATTGATGCGGCTTTAGGCGGTCAAACCAACGCCCTAACCCAGTATACCCAGGTGATTCAGGATGAATGGGGTAACGAGATGGTTTGGGCGAAACGTTTAGCTGGAGCCTTCTATGGTTTTCCAAAAATCGGCTATAAGGTAGGCGTAAAGAGACCTTCAGCGACTCTGATTATGCTGCAAATTTTATGCGGGGAATTGAAGTATTCAGAGGTGGCAGGTTTGGCAATTAAACGTTTGAGTGGCGGATTCTTCTCACGGTAGGGTTGTCATTTGTCATTTGTCATTCGTCATTTGTGGAAATATACCGTGGTAGGGTGGGTTGAGCGAAGTCGAAACCCACCAGCACCAAAAATCTCACGGTCAAGTGATCCGTGAGATTTCGTCACCTCGAAAAAGTTTTATGAGAAAAGTCCGGCTAAGTTATGCAAATCTCTATCTTGAGAGGCTGCATATCTTAGGAAGTGAAGCGTTAGCTTAGAGAAGCGCGACTGCGATCGTAGCTAATCCGGAAACCAGAATTGGGTTTGCCTTGAATTGAATCCCAGTGGTTGATGTTATCAACATCTAAACCGACTTCATTAGCTGCTCGATTGAGCATCGATTGTTGTCTGTTCTTGACGGCGTGGTGATGACGCATCATTAATGCTCTGGCTTGTTCTTGAGTAGACATATGTAGATCCTCCGATTGCTTTAGTGAGATTTGATTGAGTTTTTCCTTATCTCTGAAAACTTTAAAAGATTGTTTAGCTTAGAGAAGCACGGCTGCGCCCGTAACTGGTACGGAAACCAGAATGGGGTTTGCCTTGAATTAAATCCCAATAGTTGACGTTATCAACATCGAAACCGACTTCATTAGCTGTCCGATTGAGCATGGATTGTTGTCTATTCTTGGCGGCGTGGTGATGACGCATCATTAATGCTCTGGCTTGTTCTTGAGTAGACATTTGTGTATCCTCCGATTGCTTTAGTGATATTTCAGCTTTAGTGATATTTCACTGAATTTTTCCTTACAAAATAACTATAACAAGAAAATTCTGTAACATTCACTACAGAATAGCTTTATTTACAAATCTTAATGTTATGGATTTGAAACATAACCGCCTGAAACAGACAAGTTGTCTGATCACGAAGACAAGTTAAGCTAGATCACAGCAAAGGGTGCGAGGATGGGGAAAAATGTTTCGCTGCTCCCAGCTTCCTAGACGTGCCATGGCACGTCTCTACACTGTCTACTCCTCTGAAGAAGATGGCTCAGATTCAGGCAGAATGCGGACACGGGCAAATTTGAGTCCTGTGATTCCTTGCAATTTTTCCACCGTGCTGGATTCGATATGGGAATCAACCCAACCTTCACGGGCGAGGAAGCGTAAGTATTGTTGATATTCTGTCCACTCCGTTTGGCTGGAATAGACAATCGTCAGCATCCCCGGTTGGGTGATGCGAGTTTGGGTGGTAGCGTCGAGGGCTTTATCAATCCGTTTTTTAACGATTTCGTAGCGGGTGTCACGGGTGCTACTGCGTAAATCGAAGATTTTTTCCGTTTGTTCGTCGTGAAAAATATCCACCGTGGTTTCTTGAACTAATACTAGATGAGTAACTTGTAAGGGTGTGTCAACGCGATCGCGCATTTCAAAACACGTCCTCGCACAGTCACAGATAGCCCGTAGCTGTTCGTAGCGCAAACAGTGGAGATGGAATACAGTAAACTGCGAGTTAATCGAAGCCCCCACATAGATCATGTGATCAATGCCATCCGTGAGTTCGTGATCACAATAGTGGGGGATAATCTGCTGCATCCGCACTTGCCACCGTTCCCAGGTTTGGCGTAGTTGTTCGTTAATCTCATAAATCATCCGATCATAGCGATCGCGTGCGGTATAAATACATTCATGAGGATTGTCGCACTCTTGTTTGTAGGCGTTTACCGCGTCAACCGCTGCGTCGCCACAGTCTTGGAAATATTCAAAATAAATTTCCAGATGATTCTTTAGGTACTTAATCGCTGTCACTTCTTCATCCACCGTCACTCCCTTGTCTAACCGTTCAATATAAGCTGACAAATCTAGGCGTAATTGTTGCAACAAAGGCAACGGTTGGGATTGATTCGCCGCATCCACTATCGCCATTGCCAAATTAAACTGGTTGAGTAAATCGGCTTGGATTGCCCGATTTCGTTCATTCGACGAACCCCGAATATCGGAAATCCCATACATGGGATGGACATCGGTAAACACAATCGGTTCCGGGGGAAGTCCCCAACTGCGACGTTCCGCTTCTTCCAGAAACCGCCATTCTACAGCAGGATGGATATGATTAAATTGATTTTGAGCCGCTTGACGCAGGGCGGCGGTTAAGGCGGGGATTAAGGCACAAGCATGGTTGATATCCAGGGAATCGAAATTATCCGCCTGATCACTGGTTAACCCAACCATTCCCATTAAATTTTGGCTGGGGGTTTCGGCTTCAGCCGCCGAAACCGATAGAGGAATCAGCAAGAGGGAACGAGTACCTTGGTTGAATAAGGCTTGCTCACATTCCGTTTGACAATGACTCTCTAAATTGGCGACAATCCAAACTTGATTCGCTTGGGCGGCGGCTTGGAAATGGGAACCTTGTAGAGAATCCCAGGTATAGACTTGGGTTTGAATCAGTTGATCATTTTCACTGGTAAACAGTTTCACTTCTTGGCGCTTTACCCGCAACAGCAGAATCTGATCAGCGCGAAACAGCGATCGCATTTTTTGATCGAACAGGCGAAACTTCTCGGAACGCAAGAGGGAGTCGCGTTCAATTAGTAGGCTAATCAGTTGTCGAATTGTTTCTTGGTGGGTAACATCTAATCCTTCCCACAAAAGCTGACCCCTAACCCGATAATTCTCCAGGTTTAAACGCTGTTCCCAGATGGGATTAAGGATAATTTGCCGAATCGGTTGTTGACAGAAATCGATATCTGAAAATTCGTTAATGTCTGGATTAATCCGTTCAACTGTTAAATGTTGAGAACGCAGCCAAAATTGCACACAATGGGGGTCAGAATCGGGAGAATTATTGAGAGTCGCGATAACAGGTTCATCTAAAAAGCGCCATTGGCTATGATTAATTTTATATACATCTCGTAATATTAGCGCCAGTAAATGACGCCGATATAACTGTTCGAGGGTTTTAGCATCAACGTTTATAAATAAATCAAATAGGTGAATACCCTGGTGTTGTAAGTTCCCCGTGGGAGCATCAATCCCGGTTAAGCGGCAAAAGGCATGATTGGCATAATACAGAGCGAAGTTCCCCGGCTCAACCCACGCCATCAACAGTTTGCTATGGTGCTGAAAACGCGCCAACCAATCATGATTTCCCGAATTCGCCTGATTTGTCATCGTTATGCGATCGCTAAATGTTGATTCATCCGTTACGGGTTGAGAATGAGAATTAGAGTTAGACATCGCAGGCGGGTTAATCTCCGGGGAATTGTCGGGAATGGAGTGTCGGTTTTTCTGCCACATCAGGGTAAAAGGGTGATGAAACCACAAGCCGTCTTTCCATTTGATCACAGAATTTAAAACTTGACAAGTGAAGCGAAATATAGTCTTAAAAATTTGCAAGAATTTTCTCATAAACCACTTGTCATGAGTCACGCTTAAACTAAACCCCAACGAAACCCCATCGTAGGGTGGGTTAGGCGGTATTTAATTAAGTCAATAACCATTAAATTTTGATATCCGCCGTAACCCACCAAAATGGAATAGATATGACGATTAAATCGGGCGCACGTCGGTGCGCCCCTACGGTTTCCCGGCAAAATAATCTAGGCTCTTTCAGACTAACTATGATAAATTACTAGCAAAAATGCCAATTAAGCAGAACCCTCCTTCTAAAATTGTCAAAATTATTTAATCCATAACCCCTTCTTTTGATCAGCTTGATTTTTTGGGGTCTTCCGTAGTTAGTGTGCTAAATTGTTAGTTTGATTTGCCGGAATATGGGACAGCAATAGCTTTAACCAATTTTACCCGGATTTCAAGAGAGTTTTGAGACGGTGAAAAGCGGCAGTCCTTGTGTGGCAAGCTTCCTGGTTCATTAAAGCTGATAGTTTAGCCCACTAAGTCCGGAAGACCCGAAGAGCCATTTATCATAACCACTCTAGAAAAACCAATTATTTTAACGACGTTCAATAGCAAGAGAGACGCGATCGCCACCAATTATTGTCATTTCTTTTAACAGTTTTTGTACATCTTCATAAGGTAAGTCTCGGTCTGCCTTTAAAACAACTGTAGCATTTTGATTTTGTTCTAGGTATGACTGGATTGTTTCAGACACCTGGTTAACGGTAATCACTTGATTATCCACTAAAATCTCGCCTTGGCGATTTAAGCCAATAACCAGAGTGTTTCTAGTATTTGACTCACCACTAGCGGTTCCAGTACCCGGTAAACCAGGCAAATTAATATCCCCTAAGCGCTGACCTGTATAGCTCATTGATGTGATAATAAAAAATGTTAGCACTGACATCATCACATCCATTAAAGGAATCAGATTAACTTCAGGGATTGGTGAGTTCTTTTGCTTATTTCTAAAGTGCATGAAATTCTAGGCGAGACTCTCACAAAACAAAAATGGAATAAAAATTAAACAAATCTATTTTGTATGACGAAGGGCGAGTTTTGCTAAGAGGTGCTGTCATGCATTTAAATTGAGTATTAGTAGCGAGCAAGATGCAAAGCCTGCGGCATGGCTTCGCTAAACGCACTACAACAATTTCGCCATTATTGACATTAATACCAAGTTGCGTTTTATCATGTCATTCTGAGCGAAGCGAAGAATCTGGACAGATGCTTCGCGTCACTCCGTTTCACTGCGTTCTGCTCAGCATGACAGATTTTACCTTAGACTGCAACTTGGTATAAGGTTTAAATGCCGAACAGCTTAGGGACTTGCGACTTAATCATGTACCAAGGAGACTTGGCTGAGTTCATGAATTCAGCTTTCCTCACTGGTACTTTATTTTTACGCCGCTCCCTTACCACAATTAAACGGCTAAAGAGAGTCCCGACAATTGACCGTTTACTGGGGTTGCCTAAACAGCATTTTCGGATTGCAGTTCATTTAATTTGGCACGCACTGCCTGGATGTCTTGCCACATAAACCACTTTGGCTTACCCTGCTCTCGTGACGGATTCCGCAATAGGTAGGCAGGATGGAAGATTGGCATACACAGTCGTCCTTCCCATTCCATCCAAGTGCCACGAATCTTAGTAATGCCGCGCTTTTCACCCGTTAACCCCTTAACCGCCGTTGCGCCTGTGAGCAGAATAATTTTGGGATCAACTAAGCGAATTTGTTCGAGTAAATAGGGTTTACAAGCTGCAACTTCGTCAGGAGTCGGTGCTCGATTACCAGGAGGGCGGCATTTATTAACGTTACAGATATAGACATCCCGTTCACTATCCAGTTTGACAGCGGCGAGAATCTTCTCCAGCAATTGTCCGGCTCTCCCGACAAACGGTAAACCTTGCTCGTCTTCATTTTGTCCGGGGGCTTCCCCAATGATCATAATCGGAGCATGAACATTACCCCGCCCCACTACAGCATGAGTGCGAGTGGCGGCTAATTCACAGCGTTGACAACCATTACAATGATCTGCCAAAGACTCCATGGAGTCATAAGTGCCAGGAGGAATCGGAACCTTGGCATCCGTCGGAATTAACTCCGGTTGGAAGTCACTGGGGGTAGAAGATGTCAGCCCTGACTGGTTAAAGAGACTGAGTTGTTCTGAGGACTCGTGGGACATAAGTTTACGCTCGGACAATCCGACTGCTTGTTGAATTTTCTCATATCCTGTGCTGAATCCCTGACTTATGCAACCAATCAGAGAGTGGATTGTCATTTAATCGGGGCAAATGAGAATCAAGCCATTCTTCCTACGCTAGGCAAACCGCGTCCACCTCAACTTCCACCAGCATCTGGGGATGTGCGACGACGTTCCGTATTCACCCTCCTCAACCAATACGTTCATAAATCGTTAGCATCACAGGTCCTAAAAGAAAATGATGCCCCAAGCATTCCATCTCGGCTACTGTACCAAATTGTTCGCGTTGCTCTCGACTATAGAAGCGAAGGTTATTAGAAAATAAGGGAATAGAAAGGGACACTGTTTTTTTTCGCCCGATGTAGTCAACCAGATAAAAACGTCCCCCCTGTCGCAGAACTCGATTCACCTCGGAGAATACCTGTTGAGGTTGAGGATAATGCAGAAAACTAATGGTATTAAACACCGCATCAAATTGACCCTCAGCAAAGGGTAAAGACTCAGCATTTCCCTGTTTGAAAATAAGTCGCGGTCGATGCTGGTTGCGCTGTCGGGCTTGATGCAGCATTTGGGAGGATAAATCAAGTCCTGTACCCTGGAGAGTGGGGAACTGGGTGGCAAGGCGATGCAATAATCGACCCGTACCGCAACCGAGATCAAGCACATTCGGATTTTCCGGGAGTTCGACGTACTCCAACAACCGTTTGTGAACCGCTTGGTAGAAAATTGTGGTAAACAGCAGGTCGTAGTTCGGTGCCCACCGATCAAAGAGCTTTTGCTTATTGCGATAAATTTCATACCAATTGGATTGAGTAGTGATAGACATAATTGGAAAAGCCTTGACCTGTTTCTCTCTGTTTATTTCCAAACTTTTGATAAATCGTATCATTTTTTACTCTAAGTTAGATGAATCCCCTATGTAGAAGAAACTTGACTTATTTCATTTTTGTGGTAAGATGCAATAGTTCATTTCTTATTAAAAAAATAAATAATAGAGCTATGGGCTTGGCACAATTATCAGAATCATCAGAAAAAATCAAAGTTGCAATAGTTTCCGAAAACGCCTCTTTAAAGATGGGTGGTGAAGCCGCACTACCCCTCCACTATTTTCGCTTACTTCGTAAGTATAATATTCCAGCCTGGTTATTGGTTCATCGCAGAAACAAAAAAGAACTTCAGTCATTATTTCCCGGTGAAATGGAAACTATACATTTTATAGAGGATACATTTTTACACAGATCAATTCGGATATTAAAACGAATAGTACCAAGCGCAATTTATGAATTTTCCTTCAATTATATCTTACTTATGGTGACTCAATACCAAGTTAAATATTTTTTGAAAACCCTGATTCAAAATCATAAAATTAATCTTGTTCATCAACCTAATCCTGTTTCTCCCAAAGAACCATCCCTGTTATTCAATTTAGGAGTCCCTATAATTATTGGACCAATGAATGGTGGCATGAATTATCCTCCCTCATTTGAGTTTATGCAAACTAAACAAGCTGAATATACTATAAATTTAGGACGTTTTGTTGCCGATTTACTCAATTTTTGGTTTCCCGGTAAACGAAAAGCGAACATATTAATCGTCGCCAATCAGCGTACCCAAAATTGCCTTCCTGTCAAAATACAAGGAATGGTGATGGAGTTGGTAGAAAACGGTGTAGAACTTTCGCTGTGGGAACCTAATTGTGAGTCTAACTGCAATCGTAATTATACCAAATTTATCTTTATTGGTCGCTTAGTAGACTGGAAAGGTGTAAGGTGGTTGTTACTTGCCTTTCAGCAAGTAAGAGAGCAGGCTCCAGCATTTTTAGACATTGTTGGCAGTGGAAAGGAAAGAAACTGTTTAGAACAACAGGTTAGAAGCTTAGGATTAACAGATGCAGTTTCCTTTTACGGCAAGTTGACTCAGCCTGAGTGTGCCAAACGATTACAGGAGTCAGATGTTTTGGTTCTGCCAAGTTTGCGAGAATGCGGTGGTGCTGTTGTCCTAGAAGCAATGGCAACAGAAATCCCAGTAATTGCCACTAACTGGGGAGGACCTGCTGATTATATTGATGAATCCTGTGGAATACTAATTAACCCTACCTCTCCAGAAACATTTGTTAACGAGCTTGCCCAAGCAATGATAACCTTGGCTAAATCACCCGACTTGCGCCGTGCTATGGGTAAAGCTGGTCGTCAGCGCGTTATTCAACACTTTGACTGGGACGCCAAGATTACTCAAATGATTTCTATCTATCAAACTGCGATAGCTACTAGTAAATCAACCAATCAAGGTTCAGTTTGATGTTAATGTTTACGAAGTAAACTCGTCTACAGTGTCGATTCAGCAACCACATTTAGTGGGAAAACGTAAAAAAATTAAATATGATGCGGCTAAAATACCCCCACTATAATGGTTAATTTAGCAGAGGAAGATATTACTGGATAGAGAGCGTAAAATCGTGAAAACGTCCAAGCAACCGTTACCGTGGCAGGTGGGACTGGTGTTAGTCGCTGGTGTCTTGGCAGTTTCCAGTGCCGCCATTTTTATTCGTTTAGCGAATACGGCGGCTGACTTGAGTGGCGTTGGATTTAGCCTGTTTCTGTCAGCTTCTCGCCTAACCCTGGCATCTTTATTAATAGTACCCGCTTGGCGAAACCTGCGATCGCATCAGCTTAGTCCCGGTGCCTTCCATTATGCTGTGGGGGCTGGGATTTGTCTTGCCCTACATTTTGCTGCCTGGATTACGTCTCTATCCTTCACGTCAATTGCCGCTTCTACGACTCTAGTCACCACTAACCCAATCTGGGTAGCTTTGCTATCTTGGCTATGGTTTAAGGAAAAACCTTCTCGGTTAACCCTACTGGGAATTGGTATTGCCTTTATCGGCGGTGTCCTCATTGCATTAGGGGATCAACAAACGGTTAACGTGACTTCTAATCCCGCCTTGGGAAATAGTCTCGCCTTAATTGGTGCTGTAATCGTCAGTTTGTATTTATTGTTAGGTCGAGAAGCACAGCGGCGTGGGTTGGGAATTGGTAGTTATATAGCCATCGCCTATAGCACTGGCGCACTGGTTTTATTGCCCCTACCCTTAATCTTTGGTGTTGGCTACCTTGGCTATCCGCGTGCCGTTTATCTTTATGTTTTGCTAATGGCAGTATTGCCTCAATTAGTTGGGCATACTAGCTTTAACTGGGCAGTGCGCTGGGTGTCTCCAATCTTGGTTACCCTAGCGATTTTATGGGAACCAGTTGTCTCTAGTTTTTTGGGGTATCTTGTTTTTCAGGAACTCCCCGGACGCTTTGTATTAGTGGGTGCAGCCGTTCTATTAGGAGGCGTTGCGATCGCGGTTTTTGGCGCTAGGGCAACTTATGTTGAAGATGGGGGAACTTAAGGACAAGAAAACCAGTACATTACTTAATTAGTCCGTGCCTTAATTCTTGGACTGGGCTAGGAGGATGAACCAGGGACAGAAAAGGGAGACGAAGGGAAAAATTAGACGAATTTAAAAAAGAATGCCATATCAGTAAGTAGTTGGACAAAAGTAAACGGCACGCTTATTAACTTTTGTAAAAGTCAGCGATCGCTGAAAGCGCACCGATTGGAAATTTTCATGAAACTTAATACAGTTAATCTTATTGATGTACCACTGCTTAATCTATGAACTAGGCGTTGAGGCAGTCGTCGATTCTGTTTCCGAACCCGTCGATAATTTCTGGGTAATCCAAACTGTCAAAATATGAGACAACAATCCAATGGGTCCAGCAAATAAACAGAGAACCAGAGAATGAATAGTCCACAACCCAGTCCGTTGCCCTTCCCAGTAAATCCACCGTCCCACAAACAAATCCAAGACTAAAAAGTGAGTCCATCCGGCGGCGGCGATGATTTCGTCTCCAAAGAAGCGGGCAATATCAGCAAGCTGGGGATTGGATAAGGCTTGGGCAGATTCGGGTGTAAGGCTGTTGGCAAAGAAGTAGATGTACAACCCCGCTAATGGGACAAACGGCAGATAGGATTCC
Organism: Coleofasciculus sp. A1-SPW-01; assembly: GCF_040217205.1. Lineage (NCBI taxonomy): Bacteria > Bacillati > Cyanobacteriota > Cyanophyceae > Coleofasciculales > Coleofasciculaceae > Coleofasciculus > Coleofasciculus sp. A1-SPW-01. The sequence goes on from NZ_JAVJNP010000014.1 coordinate 31,684, forward strand.
ATAACTTTTCGGGTAATCCCCCAGTTAGGAAGCAGAATCATCAGTAACCAGAAGGGTAAAACGAAGAGATTCGCGATAGTAAAGAGTAGACTCGGTGTCATAGTGTTAAAACAAAAGAGGCTTCATAAATAATACGTTATAAAATGGAACAGTGGGCAGTTCATGTTACCATCTTAATCGATAAATGTTACATGTAATTTCCTGTGGAGTCGGTAGAGGAGCAGTCTATGAGTTCTTGGCGCGATCACTTCAATAAACTAAGTGGCAAAACCCGACTGGTTGTCTGTCGGTTGTTTGTTCATTTAAGTGGTACAGAAGTCGCACCGTTATTGGGAGTGCTGAATCGGGCGGCGCGAGATGCGGTTGAATCCGACGGAGACTTAGGCGTTCTCGGTGAAGGACTGGTGGATATTTGCCAGAACCTCTTACAGTACAATACCTATTGGCAATCGGCGGCGAATGAAGGGGATGTGTTTTGGGATGAAGGGGAGGCGGGAGATTTTGTGAGTGAGTTATTTACTGACTCTGCCCAACGGTATTTGAGTGAGCCTGATTTCAATGGGTGTTCATCGGAGAATGAAGCGCTATCTTTGCCCGTCACTCGTAATTTAATTGTGATGATTACTGTTGCGTTTGAGGGGGAAGTGCCGGAACTGGAAACCAATTTGGCAGATATAGAGGCACTAGAAGAGGGTCTCAAAGCGTTAATTAATCTTCATTACCAGGGACGCTTGCGAGCGATCCAAGTTCACTTTTCTCCGGCTCAATTTGGCGATGAATTAACCGATGAACAGCTATTGGTGAATTTTCCCGAACTGATTCCCATGTAAGGCGGAAATCGGTTTTCTGTTTCTTTTAAGTGGGTGGACAAAATTAAATCTAACGGTTGAGATTAGATTATACATAAAGGCGGGTTTTGTTTTTCAGTTATTGGTGGAGAGGGCGGGTTTTGTTGTTCCGTTATTGGTGGAGAGGGCGGGTTTTGTTGTTCCGTTATTGGTGGAGAGGGCGGGTTTTGTTGTTCCGTTATTGGTGGAGAGGGCGGGTTTTGTTGTTCCGTTATTGGTGGAGAGGGCGG
>NZ_JAVJNP010000019.1:0-24531 GCF_040217205.1 Coleofasciculus sp. A1-SPW-01
GACATTTAAACCTTAATATCAATAATGGCGCAATCCTTGTAGTGCGTTTAGCGAAGCCATGCCGCAGGCTTTAGCGAAGCCATGCCGCAGGCTTTGCATCTTGCTCGCTACTAATACCCAATTTAAATGCATGACAGCTTATTATTTTCCGAAAAAGCGGAGATTTTATCGAATACTCCTATCTGACTCAGTAGAGCAATTCTTCATCCTAATCTAAGTAGTCGGACAAAAGAAAACAGCAGGTCTACTAAGTTTTGTGAACAAGCATCAAACCCTTACAAAGGACGAATGACGTAGTTTGCTTCTCGCTTGCGCGAGTATGACGAATGACGAATGACGTTCTTCACCGTTCACGTTAATTGTGTCCACCTAAAACTAGAAAACTATACCATAGAATGAAACGGTAAGGGTGTTGTTTTTCCGAGTATAGGCTAATGAGTAGCGTTCACTCTCAATAAACACTAGCTTTAGGGGATAAACTATTATGTGCGAACCTCAGCAAAATCATCGAAATGAAGCAGCTAGAGCGTTTGTAGAGTCACTTGAGCAACTTGAGAATCTCTTGGGTCATACATCTCCTCCTCCCCAGTCGAAATCTCGTCCTTCTTCATTGAAATCCCCTACTCCTCAATCAAAAACTCCTCAATCAAAATCTGCTCAGTCAGACGATGACGTTTTTGATCTAGATCTTCTCGAAGAAGCGGCGGCTGATCTGGATGCATTTTTTGGCGACACTGAACCAATGGAGGAGGAATAGAGTGCAGGGGAAGCTGGGGAAGCTGGGGAAGCCGGGGAAGCTGGGGAAGCCGGGGAAGCTGGGGAAGCCGGGGAAGCTGGGGAAGCTGGGGAAGCTGGGGAAGCCGGGGAAGCTGGGGAAGCTGGGGAAGGTGGAGGAGATGAGGGACAAAATTTCTATAGCCTATAGCCTATAGCCTATTGCCTGTTCCCCCAACCCGTTGGCGCAGTGCTTCATACACGATTAAAGCTGCTGCGATCGCCACATTTAAAGATTCTACATCCTGACCGAGGGGAATTTGCACCGCTTGATCAGCAAGTACGGTTAACTCAGAGCTTAGTCCTGCCGCTTCATTCCCCAGTAGAATTAGCGTGGGAATGCGCCAATCTATTTCCCAGTAACTCAACGGCGCTTTGGGTAGAGTTGCCACAACTTGTACCCCTTGAGCCTGACTTTGCCTAACGACTTGACTCAGATTGGCATTAGCACTCATGGGCAGACGAAACCATTGACCGGCTGAAGCTCGCAAGACTTTGGGATTCTCTAAGTCTACACTGTCTGGACTTAGCCATAAACCATCCACACCGGCTGCGGTGGCGGTACGAATGATCGTACCTAAGTTTCCTGGATCTTGCAGCGTCTCTAAAACTAAACCAAGGGAACAGGGAATCTGAGGCGGGGCGAGGAATGAAGATTTTGCCGTTACCACTACGCCATCTGGCTGAACTGTTGTCGCCATGGCTTTGAGAACCGAGGCGCTAACAAGTTCTACACGCTGACAGTGAGGGGTAGCGTCTTGCCAAAGTTGGGGATGACTCTGCTGCCAATCAGGTGTACAACAAAGCGTGACTAAGGGATAATTGACCGCACAGGCTTCTGCTAACAGATGAGTTCCCTCTAACAACAGAAGTTGCTCCTCCCGTCGTCCTTTGGCTGTGTGCAATTTCCGAATTGCCTTAACTAGAGGATTTTTGGTACTGGTTAGCATTATTTCAATGGTATGTAGAGACGCGCCATGGCGCGTCTCTACAATTTTCAATGCGGAACCCGGGACTTGAACCCGGAAGTTCTTGCGAACACTAGAACCTGAATCTAGCGCGTCTACCAATTCCGCCAGTTCCGCGTCTTTTTTTAATTTTCCATGCAGTTTTCAATCATGCAACAATCCTGACCCATTTGTCAACTATTTTTTTTTTGCGGATTTTCAGCATCGGACAAGGTACAATCCAAGGCTGGTCGATTCACTAATTTTGGGGAGCAAATCTAGACATTTGCCCTCTTTCAGGTAGAATCAAAACCAAATTTTAAAACATGCCAAGATTTCACCGATTCTGGAGGATAGACCTATCAACCACTCTCTTAATTTGACAGATACCAGCTCTGTACCCAAGCCAAACGCCTCCGTTCTAGAGATTTGGGGCAGCTCTTCCCTGAAAGGACATGTCACCATTAGTGGCGCGAAGAACTCAGCATTGGCAATTATGGCAGGGGCGCTGCTGTGTCCTGAAGATTGCCGACTGCGTAATGTGCCTTCTCTGGTAGATATAGGGCGGATGGGTCAGGTGCTGGCGGCTTTGGGTGTAAAGCTAGAACGCCAAGGTAATATCTTGGATATCAATGCTCGTCATTTGAAGCAGTCAAAAGCACCCTACGAGATCGTGAATCAGCTTCGAGCCAGTTTCTTTGTGATTGGTTCTCTGTTGGCACGATTAGGTGCGGCTCAAGTTCCTTTACCGGGTGGCTGTGCCATTGGCGCTAGACCTGTCGATCTTCATGTTAGGGGATTGCAAGCGCTGGGTGCTGAGGTGCAAATTGAGCATGGTATGGTTCATGCTTATGTGAGGGGAAATGGACGGCGGCGGTTAAACGGGGCAAAAATTTATCTGGACTACCCTAGTGTGGGTGCAACAGAAACCCTGATGATGGCGGCGACGTTAGCAGAAGGGGAAACGATCTTAGAAAATGCTGCCCAAGAGCCAGAAGTGGTGGATTTGGCAAATTTTTGTAACGCCATGGGTGCCAAGATTCGGGGGGCGGGAACCAACACGATTATTATTTCTGGCGTTCCCAGTTTACATTCAGTAGACTACTCGATTATTCCCGATCGCATCGAAACGGGTACGTTTTTAGTGGCGGCGGCAATTACTCAGTCAGAACTCACCCTGTCCCCGGTTGTGCCAGATCATATTACCGCCGCGATCGCCAAACTCCAAGATATTGGCATGAGAGTGATTCAGGAAGCCCCCGACTGTCTGCGGATTATCCCGACGGGAATTATTCGGGCGACGGATATTGAAACCTTGCCCTATCCCGGATTTCCCACGGATATGCAGGCTCCCTTTATGGCACTCCTAACCCTGAGTGATGGAGATAGTGTAATTACTGAAACCGTGTTTGAAAATCGTTTAGGACATGTTCCTGAATTAAATCGCATGGGGGCAGATATTCGGATTAAAGGGAATAATGCGATCGTGCGCGGTGTGCCATTGTTATCAGGAGCCCCTGTGGTTGCCACTGACTTACGAGCGTCCGCTGCGCTGATATTAGCCGCCTTAGCCGCCGATGGTAAAACCACAATTCAGGGACTGCACCATTTAGACCGAGGGTATGAGAAGCTAGAGGCGAAGTTACAGAAACTTGGCGCACGATTACAACGAGTATCGGATAACTCCCCGATAAAAGCGTCCTCGGTGGCTCACAGTCCAGTTAATTCCTGACCCTAAGCCACAATTCTTGCTACTTATCCGATAAATCCCCAACTTCTGAATCAATTCATTGGTGACATCAGGGTTTCAACCATGAAGTCGGGGATCTAGAGTAGCATAAGCGTATGTTATGACTTCCCCAGCTCCCCCAGCTCCCCCTGCTCCCCCTGCTCCCCGTTATAACGCCCCATTGACTCTGCCATTAAACCCATAAACCTGACGACTACCGACAAACGGAACTAACTCAACCTCCCGTTCATCTCCCGGTTCAAAACGCACGGCTGTACCAGCCGGGATGTTTAACCGCATTCCCTTGGCTTGCTCTCGATCAAAGGTGAGAGCGTCATTCACTTCATAGAAATGGAAATGAGAACCCACCTGAATCGGGCGATCGCCTGTATTCGCTACCGACAGGCGCAAGGTAGGACGCCCCGCATTCAGTTCAATTTCTCCCTTTTGGATGATTAGTTCCCCTGGAATCATGAGCTACCCTTAATAAAAAATCACAAAACTACAAACAGTGTTCATTTCAATGACAGCAGCTACTCCCAGTGCTTCAACTATCTTTACCGCTGCCAACAAAACCAAATCTGTTTATGATACACGACTATTTAACCTGTTTGATGAAAAGATTATTTTAATTTTGTATATTTACATAAAAATATCTTTACAATAGTTTATTTATCCAAATATCGGTGATCAGGCGGATAAAAATTACGCTATTTTGCTGAGATAGACAGCCGCTAACTTTGATAAAACTTAATTAGTCAATCCCCAATTGGTCTGAAAATGTAGTCGTGCATTTTCAGGAATAACTTTTTCTAACAACTTGTGATATTTAGCCAAGACGTGCCAGATATGTTCTCAACTCAGTTAGCAATTCTTTCTGCTCCAGATTCGTCCTTAACTCAAAAAATTTTATCCAATCCACCCCAGCGATTTAATAGAACGCATCACTATAAGGTATCCAACGACCGTCACAACCATGTCTTCGTCCCGAAAGATGGCGGAATTCGGGCGTATATGACAGAACAAGGTCAAGGTGTAGAACCGGGTGACTATCTGATTTTGCACAGAGGCTATACCTCAAATCGCTATCAAGTGGATAAGATTAATTATTATTCCAACCCACCTGATATGTGGATTGCGCTGCTGAAACAATGTTAATTTGAAGTTGCTCCTAATACCAAGTTGCAGTCTAAGGTAGAATTTGTCATGCTGAGCGCAACCCTTCACGACCTTCGATTTTACCGCATCAGTGTCAATTTAAAAACCCCTCACCCCCAGCCCCTCTCCCACGCCGGGGAGAGGGGAGCAAGAGAGTCCGGTTCCCATTCTCCCGTGCAAAAAAAGCTAAGCATCCTATGGCTTCCCCCTTTTGAAGGGGGACGGGAGTTGGGGTTAGGGGATGAGGGGAAAAGATTAGAGAAGTAAACAGACACAGCTTAAAAGCTTTCCAGTATTAGTTTTCGCCTTAAGTTGATACCAATGCACGTCGGTGCGCCCCTACGGTTATAATCCATCAAAATACCTGTACCAAATCGGTAGGGTGGGTTAGGCGGTAATACCTTTTTTCCCGTAATCTTTTAATGGAATATCCGCCGTAACCCACCAATAACACACCTTAAACTGTAGCCAACATTATCCGTAATCTTCTGTTGCTGTTGCTAATTTGCTGGGTTGAGCGAAGTCGAAACCCAACCGACTCACTGCAAGGTTTGTTTGAGCATGGCTAAAGCTTGGTCAATTCCTGGAAATTGAGCAGGATAGCGGGCTAATAGTTCCGCCGATTCAAGAACGCCGCCACGAATAACACCGAATCGTGAAGGGTGAGTTAGAGTGCTGAGAATGTCTTGCAGATTTTGCAATCCGTCTTGTTTTTGACCTAGTGCTATTGTGCCAATCGCGATGTAGAGTTTTTCTTGAGTATCCTCGCCCTGACAACAGGTTAAGCTTTTCTGGATGAGTCGTTTTGCTTCTTTAAATTTCTTACTAATGACATGAACCAATGCCAGATTAAAAATCGGGAGAAAAGAGTTACGTTGCATCTGAAGTGAACGATGAAGACAAGACTTGGCTTTTTTTGGCTTGTTTTGAATTAGATAAAGGAATCCTAGATTATTCCACAATACAGAATCTCCTCTGGGATTAGTTTTTGTCGCCCGGATCAGGTTATCAATTGCAAGTTTACAACATCCTTGGTCGTAGTAAATACGACTCAAGCTATTGTAAGCCGATGTAAATTTTGGCTCAATGTAAATAGCTTGTTTAAAGGCTTCAATTGCTTCCCCATATCTCTCCAGCTTCCCTAATGCTGCGCCGCGATTATTCCAGGCTTGATAGTTATCAGGATTGAGGGCAATAGCTTGGTCAAAACTGGCTATCGCTTCCTCATATCTCTCCAAATCGTCTAATGCGTTGCCGCGAACAAACCAGGCTTTATAGTCATCAGGATTGAGGGCAATAGCTTGGTCATAACTCGCTATAGCTTCCTCATATCTCTCCAAATCGTCTAATGCGTTGCCGCGAATAAACCAGGCTTGATAGAAATCAGGATTGAGGGCAATGGCTTGGTCAAAACTCGCTATGGCTTCTTCATATCTCTCCAGATTGCTTAATGTGATTCCGCGAATAAACCAGGCTGCATAATCGTCAGAATTGAGGTCAATGGCTTTATCAAAAATCGCTACAGCTTCTTCATATCTCTCCAGATTCCCTAATGTGATTCCGCGAATAAACCAGGCTGCATAATCGTCAGGTACAAGGGCAATGCATTGGTCAAAACTCGCTATAGCTTCTTCATATCTCTCCAGATTCCCTAATGTGATTCCGCGAATAAACCAGGCTTTATAGTTATCAGAATTGAGGGCAATAGCTTGGTCATAACTAGCTATGGCTTTCTCATAGTTATTGCCGCTCAAAAACAGTAAGCCATGCTCAAAATGTAAATTAGCTGTCGTTTCTGGACTATTACTGCTTTCGTCCAGTAAATCGTTTAACTCTAAAGTTTTTATCACCCGTTCTTCTGGAGTCAGTTTTAAATACTCTTGCAAATCTCCTATTGATAATTGTTCTAGTCTAACTTGCCGTTCTTCCTCAGTTAACGGGAAATGAAATAACCCCGATCGCCAATCAAAGAAATCCGGTGCCCGCTGAATAAAATAGTTCAGGACAAAGGAAGGGACAACAAAGACAAAACTACAGGAAAAATCTGTGCCAAACCGTTCTCGCTGTTGGTTTAAATGACTTAAAATTGGGGGTACACCTTTCCAACTATAGGTATAGATTTCCGTAGAACTCCAACCACTGAGGCGTTTAGTATCTTCATACTCATATAACGCCTGTTCTATCCCCCGAATCACTAAAATATCAAAGCCTTCTTGTTCTCTAAGTTCAGCAATTTGGTCATAAACTTTTTGGGTTTCCCGCTTAATCGACAACAGGGATATTTTTTTCTGGGGTAAATCTCGCCGCAATTGTTCAATAATTTGACTCACCTGACGATAATCAGATTGCACCACAAAAAATAAACCAAATCCCTTCTTCCGCCGCAGCGCCCGGAACAGCCGACGGTAGACTTGATCAAAGGTTTCTGGCGGTAATGAATCAGGCGCGATTGGCATCATCCACTTGCTTTAGGGCATCTTGAAACTTAGATACGTCCACTATAATCGGGTGAACATCATACCAGGTATGCTTTTCTCCTTGCTGATTAATATAGCGATATTCCAATAAGCAACGGTTGAATAATAAACTCCGGTGCAGGTTATCATTGCCAATTTCCTTAATCTTATAAACCTGGGCGAGAATCTGCCATTGATCCTCTTCCACCGCCCGTTGATAAACATCTCGGAGTTCGGCAATTGCCCGTTGTACCGCCCGCGCTGAGATCGGTAATTGATCGGTTCGATTCGTGGCTTCTTGCACCAGTTGAATTAAGTCTCGCATATAACCGCCACTCATGCGACAGAGTTGTTCAAGTACGTCGGGCGAGGCAAATATTCCAGTTTCTAAATCTAAATCGGTATGGGGTTCAATGCGGCGTCTAATCGTTTCCTTCAGTTTAGTAATACCCGGTTCGTATACATTGCCATCTTGCCACTGTACCATTACCGAGGGCAGAACTTGGGGAATGCCATAGTTATCCTTTAAATCCGTCGCCCACCGGGAATAAATCATGGAAATGGGGACAGTATAAACAATATGACAAGCTAAGGCTTTAAGCTGTTCATGACGATCCAGAAAAATTTCCTCATGATTGCTGCGCCCACTCTCCCGGAAAATCGGGACAATTCGATCTAAGTTATCGGCAATAATCACTAATTGAGTTTTGCCATCGGGTAATGTCTTGGTAGCATCAGCAATAAACTGATTGAGTGCCTTAAGTAAAGTTTCCGTATGGGGTTCGACTTTCTCACGAATTTGCTGACGTTGACTGGGTTCCGTGCGAATCGCCGCCGTTAGCTTGGCAAACTGATTTAATTGGGCTTCAATCGTCATCTTCTCCAGCTTCACGTCTTGCAGAAAAAAGTCTTTGAGATCCTCATAGCGATCGCGTAACCAGTTGGCGATGGGTGTAGAATCGGCTTGTTGAAGCTGGGCGAGTAAATGGCGGGTGCAAGCCAGTAAGATATCCGTGTATTGAACATCTTGCACACTGATATCCTCTTGATCAGCCGCAAAATAGACAACAAAGCAGTTTTTCTTCTCCAAATACGTCTGGAGTCGATACAATTCCGTCGTCTTCCCTGCGCCACGATACCCAGAATACAACTGACAGGTTAAGTCTTTAGAACGCCGAATACTTTTACCTAAATCTTGTTCAATCTCCACATCACCCCGCACTTCCCGACATTCCACATATTGAGGATCACCAGCAGGAAGCGGCATTGGCGTAAAGGAATTATAGATGTTATCTAATAATGCTTCAATATCCATCATTTGTCATTTGTCTTATGTCATTGGTCATACTCACGTAAGGGAGAAGCAAGCTACGTTTATGTAAGGGTTTAATGGATAACCACATATTTCAGGGCGCACGTCGGTCATTGGTGTCAACTTAAGGTGAAAAGCACGACTGGCAAGCTTTTCACCCTCATCCCCTAACCCCAACTCCGGACCCCCCTCGTTCCCCCCTACCCCCCTCGTTCCCCCCTACAAGAGGGGGGAGGACAGATGATGCTTCGCTTTTTTGGCAGGGGGGAGGACAGATGATGCTTCGCTTTTGTTGCATAGGAGAAGGGGAACCATCACATAAAGACGCTTCCAAAGCATCTCTAGAATACCGTTTCTATATCGCTTCCTTCTTGCTCCCCTCTCCCCTGGTGGGAGAGGGGCTGGGGGTGAGGGGATTGAGCTTAAGTTGACACGGGCGCACGTCGGTGCGTCCCTACAATTTTAATCCACCCGTTAAACAATCGGTGTAGAGACGCGCCATGGCGCGTCTGGAACAAATTAGCGGGTTGCTAAGACTCTGATAAATTCCAAGGGTAATCCATCGGTATCGGCAATAAATGCCACCTCATACACGCGATCGCCGATAATTTGTTGAGTGGGTTCTAGGAGTATTTTCAGCGGCTGAAACTGATCCGGATTTTGACTCGATGCCTCAGCTAGCTTCTGTTGTAGCGATTTCAGCCAACTGGGTAAGTCAGAAACTGTTTCAGTGAGATCAAAAGAAAGATGATAGTAACCGACATAATGTTCATCCCCAAACGCATCGGGTGCAGGTTTAGGTTCAGGGATTTGAATTAGTTCAATTCGTCCGTCTAATCCCTCCATCCAACAGGCTAGCGTAATCCCTGCCGTGAAGCGTTCACAAACCGTGAAACCTAATTGTTCATAGAACGCGATCGCGCGATGAATATCAGCCGTGCGAATTGAAGCATGATGCATGATTCACGAATAATTTTAATTGTTGATCTCTGTAGGGGCGGGTTTTACTGATAACACTTTAACTCAAACCATTCACTTAACTAAACCCGCCCCGACTTAGTGATGGGAAAGCTGGGAAGAATGCCATGATCATTAAGGTTGGTGGGCAATGCCCACCCTACTAGGCTCAATAACGAAGGACAAATGACCAATGACTAATGACCAATGACAATTCACTCAAATAATCGAAAATAAGGATAGCGTACCGGAATTCCTGGCTCTTTTTCCAAATCGAAGTTAATCACTTCCCAACAGGGATCATCCTCTGGTTCTGGGCTAAATGCCACAGGTAAACCATAGAGTCGCGGGCGTCCCGGTTCCGATTGTCCCCGCCAAGGGGTACTCCGTTCCAGATAAGCACTAACTAAATCTCGATAGCGACTGGCAATAATCACCCGTGTTGCCCGATAGCCTTGAGTGTACAGGCGATCGAGAGCTTCGTGAATTTCAAAGCGAATCCCATCCGGATGGGTATGCTGACGATACCATTCACCCTGCCATTGACGCCAATGACGCCCCGATTGTAAGTGGATGAGTTCTTCAGTTTTGGGATCTGCCTCGAAAGCGCCATGCCGGGGACACAAATAGGTATCGGTCAATGTCAATGCCGGAATAGACTGCCGACAGTGAGGACATTGAATCTCTGAACCGAATATGGGGTACTGTAAACTAGGATTAATCATCTAGGGTTTAAGGTATCGTCATTCATTCGGCGATTGCGCTAGTACCTGTATAAATAATATATATGTGGCTTCATCAATTATAGAATACCCTCGAACACACTCATCTGTTTTATAGGCAATCGTGACCGATTCTTATCCCCAGTTTCCTGCAACTCCCTCCTATTGGTCTGCTGTTGATCAGTCTCAAGCTGCCTTTGTTGCGCCCAATGCGGTAGTTATCGGTGATGTCGCGATCGCATCAGGAGTCAGTATCTGGTATGGTGCTGTGGTGCGGGGTGATGTCGAGCGGATTGATATTGGTGAATGCACCAATATTCAGGATGGTGCTATTTTACATGGAGATCCGGGTAAACCCACGATTCTGGAAGACCATGTGACAATTGGACATCGGGCTGTCGTCCATTCGGCTCATATTGAACGGGGATGTTTGATTGGGATTGGTGCGATTATCTTAGACGGTGTGCGGGTAGGACATGGCAGCATTGTCGGTGCTGGGGCATTGGTAACCAAAGATGTTGCCCCTTTATCGCTGGTGGTTGGCATTCCGGCGCGAAAAGTCCGCGATATTTCGGAAACCGAGGCGGCTGAACTAATCGAACACGCACGGCGTTACCAGAAGTTAGCGCTGGTGCATGGCGGAAAAGGCACAGACGTGGGGTTTCACGCGCCTGAATAGGGTCTGCTGAATAAGTGTTGTAGTGGGAGGAGTTGGGGGAGCTGAGGGAGCTGAGGGAGCTGGGGGAGCTGGGGGAGCAAGGGTTTTACAGCAAGCCCTAAATAGTGAGCAGAAGATGGGGTGATGGGATGATGGGGTGATAGGCTGTTCGGCATTTAAACCTTAATGTCAATAATGGCGAAATCCTTGTAGTGCGTTAAGCGAAGCCATGCCGCAGGCTTTGCATCTTGCTCGCTACCCATTCCCAATTTAAATGCATGACAGCTTAGAAGCCGATAGGCTCTGAAAAAAAACCTGTCACCTATTGACTTTTGGGGGCATAATTTGGTTAATACTATAATATGAGAATCCTTCACATAAATTTAAGCATTAAGCGAGGTAGGTGAAACTATGGATTTACGGTTAATCATTGTCTTGTTGCCTATCCTCTTAGCCGCAGGTTGGGCTTTATTCAATATTGGTGCAGCGGCTATTGGTCAAATTCAGGCGTTTCTGAATAAATCCTGATCTATTGGATAGACACAAATACCTTTTGTAGAGACGTGCCATGGCGCGTCTCTACGGCTATTGTGCAGTACATCTGTTCGAGCTACTCAATTAATGCTTTAGATGGCGGGACTCAAACAACGGATTGGGTAGCAGTTTTCATACTATTGCTACCACCTGAGCTGGGTTCAACTTGTACCCCTAGAGCCAACCACACAGTAAAGGCTATGGCAGTAACTAAAATTAAGGTATCAAATGCTGGTTTAAGCAGCGATTCAATCTCTTTGAGCGTTAAATGGTGGTGAGAGTGAACCAATTCTTTCATACTCATGTCCAACCTCCGGTTAACTGTTGAGATTGCTCTGATGTTTCTTCCTTGTCTCCTAGAGCAGGGGAGGCATCTTAATTTCTAGTATAAGTATTTTTGCTTATCGCTTTGATTAAAATTGTGTGAAGTTACAGTAGGGTGGGCAATGCCCACCTTACAGAAGGTAATTCAATATCGCTCTAATAAAAGCTTTACTTCAGCATCCAAATCGAAATCCCTCATCGCCTCCCACTCGGCTTGTCGAACTGCCAAATAAACATGAGCCAAATCCTTACCCAATGCATCTAGGAGTACCGAGTCATGTCTAAGCTGTTCTATCGACTCGGTTAAGGTACTCGGCAATCGTTCAATATTAGCCCCTTGGCGTTCAGCATCCGTCATCGTACCGGGATCTACAGACACAGGCGTTGCCAATTCTAAGCCTTGACGGATACCATCAAGTCCTGCTGCGATCGTTGCCCCTAATGCTAAATAGGGATTCGCCGTAGCATCCACGGTTTTGAATTCAAAATGAGACGGACTCGGGGGTTCAGGATGCGTGGGGACACGCACAGCCGCTTCTCGATTATCCAGTCCCCAACAGCGGAATGCCCCACTCCAACACTGCGGGAAAAGGCGGCGATACGAATTCGTTGTGGGTGTTGTCAGTGCCATCAAAGCGGGTAGGTGATGTAGAATTCCGGCGATAAAGTGACGCGCAATATCGGACAGTTCGCCATTTCCCTCTGGATGGGGGATGAGATTTTCGCCCTCTCGCCAGAGACTCAGGTGCAGGTGACAACCGCTACCCGCTTGATTGGCAAAGATTTTGGGTAAGAATGAGGCGATGCGATAATGTTGGAGTGCGATCGCTTTAATTGTTTCCCGGTAGGCAATCTGTTGATCTGCCGCACTGAGGGCGTTGGTATAGAGGATTGAGATTTCCTGTTGACCGGAACCGGATTCGGGATAATATTGCTCAACCAGCATTCCCTGCTCAATCAACGCTTCTGCCATCTGATCAATGATCCCTTGATGCAAATCCATTGCCATCGTCGAGGCAAATACGGTTTCATCCGCAGGTGCGATGCCCTCAGCCGTTCGCTGCAACAGATAGAACTCATTCTCAAAAGCGGCAATTACCTCTAACCCTTCCTGGTTCGCATCCGCAACCATGCGTTTGAGAAAATGACGGGGACAGAGACTCCAAGGCACACCATTGAGCATCATATCGCCCATGACCCGGGCATGACCGGGACAATAGGGTAAAGGGTTCAGCGTACTCCAGTCTGGCACGAGACGAATTTCACCCACGGGTCCAAATCCACTCTCAGCCACAGGTGCATCATACATGACCGGAATGGCTTGTTGAGCCGCAGAAATACCCACACCATGGGTGAGGTATTCTGATAAGGCTTTCCGGTGGACTGCCTTGCCCCGGATAATATTGGCATTGTCGCACCAGAGAATGCGGACAAATTGAATCCCAAGCTGGTCAAGATTTTGTAGTTGTTCTTTTTCCATGCATTTTCTGGTGAGCTAGTACAAGAAGGCTCCAAGTCCGAGGGCAGAGGGCTGAAGGCTTTTTGGCTTATGGTAGCTGCTTTTGCGTAAGCGTGTTAATGGGTTTAGTTATTTCTGCCTGGGTTTCTAGCCCAGAGTAGATCCATAAATTAACGTTTCTTAATATAATGAGAGGATACACGGCTGATATAAAGGAGCGATCGCGTGCTAACCCTAGACCGCCTTGGAGAAGAAACATTAAACAGAATTGCAACACTGGCACTGTCCAGCCAACTCGATGATGCCAGAAAACTTAATGTGCAAGTGAAAACAGACCCCTCCCTGCTAGCCAAGGGTCAGTTAGAATCCCTAACTATTTACGGTGAGGGGTTAATCATGGAACACGATATCCGTCTACAAGAGATGGTTATCCGGCTAGAAACCATTGCGGTTGCTCCTTTCAAAGCCTTAACGGGTAATATTGTACTGACCCAACCGACGGAAGGAACAGCACGGATTGTGATTGCTCAAGCTGACCTCAACCGTGCCTTCAACTCCGATGTGTTAGGGACTCAGTTTCGCTCACTCCAGGTTCAGGTGGACGGTAAGTCACAAACGCTCAACGTCAAGCAGGTAAATTGCCGCCTCCTAGCCGAAGGTCGAGTGGGTCTTGATGCTGATGTGCGGCTGAGTCAAAGTAATGAAACGCAACGAGTCTCGTTTACCACGACTCCGAGAGTAAGTGATGACGGACGCAGTGTTGTCCTAGAGAAGGTTGAATACGCCCACGGAAAAGAACTCTCACCCGAACTCACTCAAGCCTTAGTAGCCAAGGCAGGTAAAATTTTACACTTGAGTCACTTTGAAATGCCAGGGATATCGCTACAGATGCATTATCTGGAGGTGCAAGAAGGTCAACTCACCCTACAAGCCGTGGCGCATGTGACGCAATTTCCATCCGTATGAGGCTGAAGGGATGGCTAAGAACGGTGACATACTCCTACCTCATCCGGGTTAGTCACCGCCGTTATAATTCAGTCCGCGTAGGCGGACTTTGTTTGTGTAGCAGCGATTTTAATCGCCGTGGCAAAAAGCTACAAACCTAGTCAATGTTATTCTATAGAATACTATATTTTGATCGATATAACGTGAACCATGTCTCGTGCTACCCCTTATCAACCATTACTTCTGAGACTGTTGCATGGTATCAATGGGCTAATTGCCATTTTAGCCATCATCACATCCTACTGGGTGTATGACACCTACGATGGACGATTTGGTCAACTCTCTCTGCCCCAAATTCCGGGTATTATTGGCATTCATGGGACATTTGGCAAAACTTTACTCCTCGGCGTAATGCCAGCGTTTGCCTTATACAGTTTTCTTTTAGGCTCTAAACGCCTGGTTCAACCCAATTCGTTTCAAAAACTCAGACAACTGGGTAAACCTATCGGTTGGTATAGTCTGCATCGGATTGTGAATACGGTGATGTTATTAGCCGTTACCTTTTCCTTAGTGACTGGCAGTATGGTCAAAGAAGAATGGTTGCCCAATGGAGAATTAAATCATATCTGGTATTATCTGCATTTAACCGGATGGGTGATATTAGTTGGATGTTTAGCGATGCACTTGTTAATCAGTGCTAAGGTAGGAGGATTGCCATTATGGGTATCTATGTTTAAGCTAAACTATCGTCCAGAGGATTCCCCAAAAAAGTGGATTCAGACAGTGCGTTCATTCGTCCAGCGTGAAGACAGATAATATCATATCCCGAAAAGGCAGAAAACAGATGGCAAAAGGGGGTAGTAAAGGCAGATTTGGTATGATACAGCAGTTTGCTCTGCTATGCGGTACATTGTCGATCCCCCTAAATCCCCCTTCAAAAGGAGGACTTTCAAGTCCATATCGGCAATCCTGACTTGATTCTGCGAAACTCTTCAATCCTACTATCTTGAATTAATGGTATTGCTATTGGATTGGGGATTGGCGATTGAGAAACCCTTCCCGACTTTTGAGAGAGCCTGGTTTTGAATTTGTAGGGGCGGGTTTAGGAATTTGCTTTTGGCTATTGATGGTAACGTTTGTGCAAAACCCGCCCTCCCTTAAGTAGTCGGACTTATCCTCCTTATCCCCCTTATCAACCTGTATTTCCATCGTCCCGTCACGGGAGCATATTGTAACGCCATCGTGAGGCTGTTGGGTAACGCTTAGGCTCTACCCAACCTACAAGAATATTTTGGGCAAAACTGATATGCTCCCCCCTTTACCTCTTTGTCTCACTCGTCAGTCATCCCCAGGATGATAAACCCTAGCTGGTGTATGATCGGAATTAATTTCAATCACTAAATCCACCCAATCCGGATTGTGAATTAATGGCGTAATAAATAATTTGGGATGCAATGCTTTCCAGAAATACTTGACAAATTCATTAATTTCTGAATCACTCATCCCCGATTTACCCGTCGCGATCATCTCCGCCTCTGCTTGACGCCGCCACTGCAAACTCAAGCGATAATCGGTGGGATAAAGTACGATTAAACGATCTAAGCGTTCCCACAAGGGTAAATACTGTTTAAGTTGTTCATTCATATCCCGTGCAAAAGCGCGATCGCTCTCTGTTTCAATAGGTGCTGGAGTCGCCCCCGAAAACACAGTCGCCGCAACGGGACGCACACCGACAAACCAGCCTTCAAATAACACAATATCCGCCTTTTGTACAGGTTCAAAATCCGTGCGATCGCCTGCACCTTGCCACGCCGATTTATCAAAGCGGGGGACAAGAATAGAGTCTGAGGAATTCTGCGATCGCAACTCATCTAATACCTGCACTCCCAACTCCACATCATGGGTTCCCGGTGGACCCCGCCAAATCAGACGCGGATCGTGTTCTCGCAGGCGCTGTCGTTCTTGATAGGTTTTATAAAGGTCATCAATGGAAAGGCTAAGAGTACGATATCCTAACTGGGCTAAAATTAATTTTAATACAACCGCCAATGTAGTTTTTCCGGTTCCCTGTCCGCCTAATATTCCCTGCATCAGTGGACGCCCTAACTCTTTTTGAGAATCCGCCAACTGTATTGCCAACGGAATCCATAATCGCCACAGAGATAGGAGAATAGTCGTTTGAATAGACTCTGAATGTTCTGAATTTTTCTGAATTTTCTGGGCAAAGAAATGCAAAGCCAGAACATCACTATAGACAGAGAGAAGAAGACGCGATCGCGCCCGTAATTTTTCCGTTACGTTATCTGGCGTAATTCCAAACGCTTTCGCCCGTTCCGGTGGTGTTAATTCCGCTGTAACTAATTTTTGCCAAGCCGATGAATTAGGTGATTTTCCGGCTATCCATTGGTTAAGAATATCACCGAGGGAGAAAGATGAGGAAACGGGATGAGTCATAAGTCTTAGGCTAGGGACAGGTTTAGCCACAATTACAATTGTAGGGGCGGGTTTAGGAACTCAATTAACTTGTCACCGATAACGGAACAACAAAACCCGCCCTTTCTCACCGATAGCGTATCAACAGAACCCACCTTAAATTAGTGCCATTTTACCTAAGCGTTTCAAAATACTCAAAACATTATATAATTCATTGCCGCGATTGCGAATATCAAAAATATCAGACGTGGCGTACTGCGGGGGTTCGCCTTTAACCAACTTAATAAACATAAAGCTACCGCCGGAGGTGATCATCCCGAAAACAGGTTTTTCTGGGTGAGGAGTTGCTAGCATATAGGCAATAATTTGGTCAAGTCCAGCTTCTACGGAATAAGCAACCTGTTTCGATTCAATCACACTCACCCAAAATTGCTCATTCAGAAGCAAAACGTCTATTCGTCCTTTAATGACTGAGCCACCATCTTCTGTAGCAATTTGTACAGATTTTTCTAGTTTAATGTGAAAAGGAGGTAAATAAAACTGCCCCACGAAAAGTAAAGGCGACAAAACAGCGATGTTAACCGTATTTTCTAATAAGGGCGGATAATTCCGCAAATTAATATAACCAGCTTTTATTTGATCCAATAGCTGTTTTTCCTGGTTGGTGAGTTCAGGAAGGTTATCTTGCCACTCTCGGAAAAATTGCTCACCTTCAACGAGCTGAAGTCCATAGAGGGTGATTAGTTCCCGCAGGGTTATGTTTTCTGCTTGAATTGTTTGAACCATGAGTATGAATTATGAATGATAGGGGAGTCGGGGCGGCTTTAGTGACATCTGGGTGAGGTAAGAAACGATAATAGTCAAACCCGCCCCTACGCAGAATTAATAATTATATCTGACCTGATAATCCAACGAAGGACAAATGACAAATAACTATGACCCCAGTTTAAACGCTTCCAAAAACATGCTATAAACCAAACCAATTTTAAGAGCATTCACTGTTTCAAGGAACCATGACAATCGGGATGCTCTGCTCAGAGAAGGCAAACGCTGGCGATTTCTGCCATAAACAATCCGGCTCACCGTTTCCGTGAAAATAATTAAAATCCCAGCCGCAATCACATCCCAGTCAGCCGTTTGTCCGGCTGTCGTTGAGATAGCACTACCGAGGAAAATGCCTGACAGTAGTCCCAGCAAAATTATGGACAGGCGTCGCCAGGGATTGGTAAACCACTGGGCTAACCTTGCCAAGATCACATCGACGAGAGTATTAAGACGAGTATTTTGCATCGATCAACCAGAAAGCAACCACACACAGACCTTAATCACTTAGCCTTTTGTGCAAAATAACACGGTTTCGGTCAAGCTTGTTTCAATGAGAGTAGGGGGCTGGCAATTCATTTTGTTAGCACCCCCCACAGACGCAGTGGTGCAGAGTCAATCCCCTCAAAACGAATGAAACGACTAAACTATATGCTATATCCAGTATTTATCATCGTACTCCTCTTAGGTATGGCTGGACTAGGACTGGGATTATTTGAGTTCAAGGTTTGGATAGAACCCCAATCCTCGGATACAGCATCATTACCCTCGGTGAGCCAATCACCAGAGGTTGCTGAGGTGGAAACGGCTCAACCCTTATCACCAGCATTATCACCACTCTCTTCACCGTTACCCTCCCCAGAGGCTTCACCCTCTCCCCCCCTTGATCCCGTTGCTCTAGCGGCGCAAAAAGGAGGGTTGCGAGTCAGCAATTCCACGGAACATCCGGTGCGGGTGGCGTTGCTAGAGCGTCAAACGGATTCAAAGGCTTACACCAAACCCGCCCACTGGGATTTTTCCCCTATGGAAGGGGGAAGCCAAGGGCTGATTCTTTCTCTTCCCCAAGATGATCTGATTTTAGGAAATGGGGATATTGTGGTGGCATTCGCCCAAGATGGTTCTCGTTTATATTGGGGACCTTATGTGATTGGGGAGACGCCTGTACCCGTCTGGAATAAAAAGACAGGCGAATGGGAGTTAGTCTTACAACCGTATTAGGGTTAATGACACTGACTTTAGAGTTTGTAGTCAGCGATGCGAGCGCTTCTTTCTGGCACTAAAGTGCCTACTACGAAACCAGTAGAGACGCGCCATGGCGCGTCTCTACTGTTGGATAAGGAACTTGAAGGGATTGTCTTAGTCAGGGAAGGGGGACATTGCGATCGCGCTTTCGGCTAAATTAAGTTGGAGACGCTGACAGTTAATGTTACCTTGGGTAAATTCGTTGGAATCCCTGTGAAGAAAGAATCACCGTCCTTTTAGGGCGGTGAGTGTCAAAAAGTAGTGGACGTTGAATCTAAGGATAGGATCGCTCAACCAGTGACAAAGTGGTCGAATGTTTGGGAAAAGCATCCAACTCGGTTGTGGATGTTCTCGGTTTTAGGGTTAGCGGCGATTTGCTGGGTGGCGTTTTTATGGCACTTAGGCAGTACGGGTTTGGTGGATGAAACTGAACCGTTATTCGCGGAAGCCGCCCGCCAGATGACGGTGACAGGAGACTGGATTACGCCGTATTTTAATGGGGAGACTCGGTTTGATAAACCGCCCTTAGTCTACTGGTTAATGGCGATTGGCTATCACCTGATTGGCGTGAATGAATGGGCGGTACGACTTCCCTCAGCGATGAGTGCGATCGCGCTCACAATATTGGGCTTTTATACGCTACGCTATTTTGGGATTTCTCGTCCCCGTACTCTGGTTGATCACCAGCAGATGGACGTTGAAGATACCCCAAAATCACCTAATTTAGAACGCCAACGCTGGTTATCGGCGGGAATTGGGGCGACATTGATTGCATTGAATCCGATCACTTTGGTTTGGGCGCGAACTGGGGTGTCGGATATGCTACTCTCTGGCTGTATGGGAACGGCTCTTTTATGCTTCTTTATTGGCTATGTGCAAGGGGAAACTGGGAAACAGGAAGCGGGGGCGCAAGATAGCCGATACTGTGGACAAATAATGGGTGATCCCAAACCTATTTTAGGATTTGCGTCGGGTTGGTATTTGGCATTTTATATCTTAATTGCCTTAGCGATTCTTGCCAAAGGACCGGTGGGATTTGTCCTCCCTGGATTAATTATTGGCGCATTTTTGTTATATCTGGGGAAGTTTTGGCAGGTGGTGCGGGAAATGCGCCTGGTTTGGGGATTGGGGCTGATTGGTGTCCTAGCAATTCCCTGGTATGTGTTAGTTACCTTGGCGAATGGTGAGGATTATATCGAAAAGTTTTTTGGCTATCACAATATTGAACGCTTTGTCGGGGTGGTAAATCACCATTGGGCGCCGTGGTATTTCTATTTTCTGGTTGTGTTAGTCGGGTTTGCCCCTTGGTCCTGTTATCTGCCTTTGGCAATTGCCCGGTTAAGGTTTTGGCAGGTTAAAAAATGGCGTGAGTCCCCTCGTGTGAGTCAGTTGGGTTTATTTGCCCTGTGTTGGTTTGCAGGGGTGTTTGGCTTCTTTACAATTGCCGTTACTAAACTTCCCAGTTATGTCTTACCGTTAATGCCTGCGGCGGCAATTTTGGTGGCATTATTAGCTAGTGATTTACTCACTTATCCTCCTCAACGTCTCTTGGGATTACGGTTGAGTGCTGGATTTAATCTGATACTGCTGGGCGTCATTGCTGGGGCAATTTGGTATAGTCCTAATTTCATTGGCTATGATCCGGCGGCGCTGAACTTATCGGAAACGTTGCAAGCGTCAGGATTACCCCTACGGGGAGGTATCCTGTGGGGAATGGCTGCGGTAGCGGCGGTGATTGCCTTATGTAGGCGTCGAGGGTGGCGTTGGTTAGGAACGATTAATTTGGTGGCGTTTGTGGCGTTTATTATTCTGGTGGTTTCCCCGGCTGCTTTTCTATTAGATCAGGAACGTCAGCTTCCCCTACGAGAATTATCCGCGATCGCGGCTGAGGTGAACCAACTGTCAGAAGCGTTTCTAATGATGGGATTTGAAAAGCCTAGTGTGGTGTTTTATGCCAAGCGATCGGTGAATTATTTTGATGAGGAACATAAGTTTATTGCTTACATTGAGGACATCGCTAAAATTGAGCCTAATCCTCCTTCGACTCTGGTTTTAATTGAGTCTAAGCGATTTAATCGACTTAAAGAAGAATGGCTGAAACCGAGTGAATATACTGTCATTGATAACAAAGGGGCTTATTATTTGATTCGAGTGACTAAACAAGTTCTTGCTCGCAAGCTTTAGCCTTCAGGGGGAATTAAGTAGAAACCCCTCACCCCCAGCCCCTCTCCCACTCTGGGGAGAGGGGAGCAAGAGAATCCGATCCCCCTTCTCCCGTGCCAAAAAAGCGAAGCATCCGCTGTCATCCCCCCTGCAACAAAAACGAAGTATCCTCTGTCATCCCCCCTCTTGTAGGGGGGAACGAGGGGGGTAGGGGGGAACGAGGGGGGTGGGAGAAGGGGTTAGGGGATGAGGGTGAAACATCTTTTTGGTTGCACCCAGATGTAACTAAACCCGCCCCGACTCAGGTTTGAACCCATTTCAATGTCTCAGTATTGTCAAGTCAGAACTTGATTTGTCATGATGAGGTTATAAATAGTAGTGATCCGCTCTGGGGTAAGTCAATGACCAGTGATAGTTTGCGTCAAGCAGAACGGAATAGAAAACGTTTGCGCGAACAGCTAGCGTCAAAACAGGATGCTTGGGTAACGGCTGCTCCAGAGGAGAAAATGAGAATACAGCAAGGAATAGATGATCATAAGCAACTGATTAAACGTGCAGATGAAGAGTATTGGGAGATACTGGCGGATGAGTCGTCAGAAGTACAGATAACAGATGCTGAATCAGAAGTCATCGTTGCAGAGATTGTCAGTCAAGCGGAAAAACTGAGCAATAGTCAGGACTACTCTGAGGAAGTATTAGATTGGTTGCAGAAAATCCATAAAGAATTAACCGAGTCAGGAGTCCCCGCAGCAGCTAAGTTAAAAGGAGTGGTTTCATCAATACCCCCTTTTGTCGGAATATCTTATGAAGCTGAGTTAGACACAGAAGTATTTCTGCGGAAAAACTTTCCCACATTTACAAAGTGGGTTAGAGGATTAAAAAAAAAGTTCTAGACTTGTATGTTTCTGGTGTTGACAGTCTCGGTCAGTCACAGTCTCAAATCCCCCATAATTTAAAGCGTAGTGGGGTGATTGAATTTGTGGGACGCGCGGATGTTCTGGACAATCTGCACCAACAGTTACAGCAAACGGAACGCATCGCCATTTGTGCGGTAGCGGGGATGGGAGGTGTGGGGAAAACGGAACTAGCTCTACAGTATGCTCTACATCACCAGAAACAGGGAACCTATCCCGGTGGCTTGTGCTGGATACTGGCGGGGGATGGCGTTGTGGGAACTCAGATTGTTAGTTTTGCTAGAACTCAATTAGATTTACAGTTACCCGATGGGTTAGAACTAACTGAACAGGTGGCTTACTGCTGGCGACATTGGCGGAGAGGGGATGTCTTATTTATTTTTGATGATGTGCGAAATTTTCGGCAGATTAAACCCTATCTTCCTCCTGCGGAATCCCGGTTTAAGGTGTTGATTACGACTAGGCGGCAAAAGTTGGGGGTGTCTTTTGCCAGGGTAAATCTGGATGTACTGACTGAAGCCGCCGCGATTGAATTGTTAGTGTCATTGATTGGACAAGAACGGATAGAGGCGGAAACGGAACAGGTAAAACGTCTGTGTGAACAATTAGGCTATTTACCCTTGGGATTGGAATTAGTAGGGCGGTATTTACAGCGTAAGCCTGATTTGTCATTAGAGAAAATGTGCCAGCGTTTGGGGTTAACCCATCGTTCTCTAAATAATCCTGACCCAGACATGACTGCACAATTAGGGGTTGAGGCGGCGTTTGAGTTAAGTTGGCAAGAACTGAGTCAAGATGCTCAGACGTTAGCCTGTTTCTTGAGTTTATTTGCTCTAGCTCCCATCCCCTGGGAATGGGTGGAACAAGGCTTTTCAGACGAAGATGAAGAAGCGTTAGAGGATACCAGAGATGATGAATTGGTGAATCGGAGCTTATTGGAACGGGTAGATACAGAGAGTTATCAACTGCATCAACTGATTCGGGAATTCTTAAAAGGGAAGGTAAAGGAATTAACTGAAGCTGATGAACTTAAACAAGGGTTTTGTCGGGGGATGGTTACGGTAGCGAAGCAGATTCCTGAGAAGCCAACTAAAGATGATATTATCATCGCTACCCCGATGATTCCGCATCTGGTAGAAGCTGCAACGACTCAGCAGGATTGGTTAAGTAATGAAGATTTAATCTGGCCCTTTGTTGGCTTAGGTGGATTTTATGAAGGTCAAGGACTCTACAAACAAGCCTTACCCTGGCATAAGCAGTGTTTATCAGCAACGAGAGAGCGTTTAGGAGATGACCATCCTCATGTGGCAAGCAGTCTCAACAATCTGGCATATCTCTACTCATCACAAGGAAGGTATGGTGAAGCTGAACCCTTGTATCTGCAAGCTTTAGAGTTATATAAACGCCTGGGTGATGACCATCCTGATGTGGCAATTAATCTGAACAATTTAGCTAATCTCTACAATTTACTTGGAAGGTATTCAGAAGCTGAACTGTTATATCAACAAGACTTAGAGTTGAGAAAACGTCTGTTGGGAGAAGACCATCCTCATGTGGCAAGCAGTTTGCACAATTTGGCTACTCTCTACTATTCACAGGGAAGGTATTCAGAAGCTGAACCCTTGTATCTGCAAGCTTTAGACTTGAGAAAACGCCTGTT
Organism: Coleofasciculus sp. A1-SPW-01; assembly: GCF_040217205.1. Lineage (NCBI taxonomy): Bacteria > Bacillati > Cyanobacteriota > Cyanophyceae > Coleofasciculales > Coleofasciculaceae > Coleofasciculus > Coleofasciculus sp. A1-SPW-01. The sequence continues at coordinate 23,210 of NZ_JAVJNP010000019.1, forward strand.
GGGTGATGACCATCCTGATGTGGCAATTAATCTGAACAATTTAGCTAATCTCTACTCATCACAGGGAAGGTATAGTGAAGCTGAACCTTTGTTGAAGCAAGCCTTAGAACTGTATAAACGCCTGCTGGGTGATAACCATCCTCATGTGGCAAGCGGTTTGAACAGTTTGGGACATCTCTACAATTTACTTGGAAGGTATTCAGAAGCTGAACCGTTGCATCTGCAAGCCTTAGAGTTGAGAAAACGCCTGCTGGGTGATAACCATTCATCAGTAGCAACCAGTCTGAACAATCTGGCATATGTCTACTCATCACAGGGAAGGTATAGTGAAGCCGAACCTTTGTTGAAGAAAGCCTTAGAGTTGAGTAAACGCCTGCTGGGGGATGACCATCCTGATGTGGCAATGAGTTTGCACAATTGGGCAAAACTATACAAATCACAGGGAAGACATTCAGAAGCTGAACCTTTGTATCTGCAAGCCTTAGAACTGTTTAAACGCCTGCTGGGTGATAACCATCCTTATGTAGCAACCAGTCTGCACAGTCTGGCTAGTCTCTACGAATCACAAGGAAGGTATAGTGAAGCTGAACCTTTGTATCTGCAAGCTTTAGAACTGTGTCAACGCCTGCTGGGTGATGACCATCCAACAACAATCACTGTCCGTGACAATTTGCAAAGAATGCGCGAAGAATGGAATCAATAGGTGTAGGGTGCGTTAGGCGCATAGTTTTTATTGAGTTTTATCCCTAACCAAACACCTGTGCGCCGTAACGCACCGTTTTATCGCTGTTGTTTTAGACGTTCCGGCGGAACGTCTCTACTATAGGATGTGTCCTAACCGCTATGGCGGTTGCTGTAATTGGTGCGTTACGCGGCGCTAACACACGATGGCGGCATGGCACACCTTATTTGGTGGATTAGAATTGTAGGGGCGCACCGACGTCATCCGTGTCAACTTAAGCTCAACCCCTCACCCTCAGCCCCTCTCCCGATACTGCTGGCGAATTGGAAAAACCTAACCCCCCAGCCCCCTTCCCACCCCTCTCGTTCTCCCCTACAAGGGGAGATGGCAAAGGATGCTTCGCTTTTTTTTGCACGGAAGGGGGAGCATCAAAGCCCCTCCCCGCGTCGGGGAGGGGTTTGGGGAGGGGTCTGACCCCTCAGTTAATGACCAGCAGTATCCTCTCCCACGCCGGGGAGAGGGGAGCAAGAAAGGTGTTATATTCCAATTCCCCTTCTCCCTTGATGGGAGAAGGGGTTAGGGGATGAGGGTGAAATGCTCGCCCTGTATTAGTTTTCTACCTTAAGTTGACACCAATGAC